>JANQIY010000004.1 GCA_028281965.1 Candidatus Gastranaerophilales bacterium | reverse complement strand
TTTTTAATGCGTCTAAAATATCTTTTTGCTTGTTAATATCAAAATTTTCTATATATTGCTGGATATTAGAATGATTGAAAATAAACTTATCAAGTTCATTGATTACAAAAGTTTCAATTTCTCCTGCGGGTATTTTTGATACTGAGCCTGCTTCATGTTTTCTAAATTGAATTATTGCCTGACTTACATAGTATCTGTATCTTCTGTTTCTGGTGTTGCTATGACTTGGCCCCATATAATTGTCGTTATCATCAAATATTTTACCGGTAAGCAGGGATGGACTCTTAGAGGCTTCAGAATATTTACTGTTAATTCTATTTTGTACTAATAATTTTTGAACTTTTTCAAAGGTTTCATTATTTATTATGGCTTTGTGTTCACCATTGTAAGCATTTTCCTTATGCGAAATCATGCCAATATATGTTTTGTTTTGCAGAATATGATACAGGGGGCCTTTGCCAAAAGTGCTATTATGTCTTGTTTTAATATTATTTTCTTTTAGATAATTTATTAAGCCAGGTACACTACCGAGTTCTATGTATTTCTCAAATATTATTTGTACCTTGTAAGAGTTATCATTATCAATTAAAAGTTTTCTATCTTCTAATTTATATCCAATAGGAGGTTTGCCTCCCATCCACATCCCTTTTTTCTTGGAAGCTGCAACTTTATCCCTAATTCTTTCTCCTGTCACTTCTCTTTCAAACTGGGCGAATGAGAGAAGGATATTCAAAGTTAGCCTTCCCATACTTGTTGTAGTGTTGAATTGCTGGGTTATTGAGACAAAAGTTGTTGACTGTTTATCAAATAACTCAACTATTTTAGAGAAGTCCATCAATGATCGTGTAAGCCTGTCTATCTTATAAACGACAACAGTATCAACGTGTCCTGCCTCTATATCCTGTAATAACCTCTTAAGCGCAGGCCTTTCAAGCGTTCCTCCCGAAAAACCTCCATCATCATATTCATTATCAATTAAAATCCAGCCCTCATGTTGCTGAGATTTTATGTAAGATTCGCAAGCTTCGCGCTGGGCGTGCAGAGAGTTAAAATCCTGTTCCAGGCCCTCTTCAGACGATTTTCTGGTATAAATAGCGCACCTTACAGTTTTCTTTGCTTCATTCATTTCTTTACTCCGAAGAAAAGCTTACCATTCCATTTTGTTCCGGTTATTTGATTTGCTATTGCTGAAAGACTTCTGTATTTTTGCCCTTTGTATTCAAATCCGGCATCAAGAGCAATAACTTCGTGCTTTTCTCCTTTATACTCTCTTATTAATTTTGTACCTGTCTTAATTTTAAAACCCAAAGTCTGCTTACTGCCTTCCTTTATATCTTTTTCTTGTATTTTTTTAGACTTAGCCAGCTTGTCAGAGAGTTTTTCAAGTTGTTTTTTTGTTTTAGCGGAGTAACTTCCTTGCTT
>JANQIY010000394.1 GCA_028281965.1 Candidatus Gastranaerophilales bacterium | reverse complement strand
GGGTAGATCATCAAGACACTCCCCTTTCTGATCTCTTCGAAACTTTCGGGGTATTGCTTTTGTAGGATAAAGTAGGTTGTCAAGAAGATCAGTAGGGCTACAATGATGCCGATGATCATTGCCCAGCCTCCTGCGCCTAACCACTGCGCTAGTCTCTTCGCGGCATAGCCTGAACCGCCACTTAGGCCTAGCATGACCATCAGCTTGGCAGCCATTTTGGGGGAGATGGCTTTGGCTAGGTGGGCTATTAGGGTAGGTATGCCCATGCCGGTGAGGCTTGCTATTAGCCACGCTAGGCCACCTGCGAAGAGGCCTCCTACAAAAATTTTTATGTGGGTTTCGATTTCTCCGCTGTAAAAAGAATTGGTAATAGAAAACCTATCTATCGACATCATCTTTCCAGAAAAAGTATTTTCATATTCCTTTTTTTTTCTAGCAACTTGGATCATCGCTAAAGGGGTTGTAACACCAATAGTTATCGCTCTAAAAAACCCATAAAACATGTCAATAGCGATAGCTCCACCTTCAGCTGATCTATTTAACAACTTTTGAAAGTTTTTAGATTCTTCGTTTTGTTGTTCAAACAAAAAGGAAAGAATTTCATGCTCTTCTATATAACGTTTATTTTTTTTTAAAACTTTAACGCAATAATTTTCAACCTGATTTTTTATTACACCTTTCCACTTTTCAAATTCCTCCTCCATTTTCGTATTTACGTGATTGGTAAAAGATTCCGCTAGGTATTTTTTAAAATTCTCTGCAGAACAATCCAGTTTCGCAGTCTTTAATTCACGGATCAACCTTTCTGCATTCAGATCATCCAGTTCTTTCTCCAGCTTTTTCATGGTAATTCTAGTGAATACACTTCTGTAGGGATCGACAGAACCTTTACCAGCCTTCTCAATATTATCAATGATTTCCTTTTTGATGGTTGGCCACTCTTTACGCACCACTTTTCGCGCCATACGCTGCTTGCTTCCGAATTGCCACTCCAAAAGCGAGGCCTCGCTTTTGGGGGGATTTGTAGGCTTAACCTCCTCCTCCTCTTTATTTGTATGGATATCTACTTCTTTTTCTTTTTCAACCAAGACAGAGGCATGCAATGAGCCAGCAAAAAGGAAGGGTAGGAATATGTATTTGAGTATTTTCATGAGAAAAATTTTAGGGTATTTTTAGACTTTTTTTGTAGATATTTATTGTTTTTGTTGAGCACATAATTCTTGTTGTCGTAAATACCCAAATGTTTCATGGCAATAACGCCCGACCTCGTCCAAAACTGCAAAGCATCCACAACATCTATTACTTTGTCTTCTACTCCACGCTTTTTTATCACCTGCACCTCGACAGCCTCAACATTTTCCTTTTCTTGGCTATACCTAGAAATTAGATAGGCTGAAGCTCCTGATAAAATTGTAAATCCAGAAAAAAGGAACACTTTCATTAGTTGGAATGAATGGAAAGTTCTTGCAATCGGCACAAGAATCGTTACAAAAACTACCCCAGTTGCTGCAATAAGCAACGTGACGGCGGCAGCTCCATCTTGTGTGAAAAAAGCTATTAGCTTATCGCCCCCAAGCCACGAAAATATCGAAACCATGCCCGTCGGAATGGCAAAAATGGCAGCCATAGCCATATCCAGAAAGCTAAATGTTCTGTTTTTTGTGAGTTGATTTTCCATAATTATATTATATTTGTATTATATTAAAATAATGGTTGGTTTCTAAAATTTGTACCATCTTTTTTTCGAAAAAAAGGCATCCAATGTGTTGTAGATTACGCTTAGCACCACGTATATGCCAGACAGGACGGTCTGCAGCTGCAAAAGACCTTCTACCGCCATCCATATGTTACCTATGCTCAAGAAAAGGCACATAATAGCAAGAAGCGTCTTGCCTCTCCGAAACATTGTCATGGATATGATCAAGAGAGCTACTCCGCCCGCCGTTGCAGCAATTCGTGTAGCGTACTCTTTTCGTGTTAGGTTCCTCTTTTTTTGACGAACAGCGTGGTTTTTCTTTTTAAGCATGATAAATGTATTTGTGTCTTGCAGATCGAAAACGATTCTCTCAAATCATTAGAGTTTTGCTAAAAAATCTTCCTTAAACTTTTCAAAATCTTCTAAAGAAATATTATTCATTTGAAAGTATTCATTTTCAGTTATATACGGCACGTACTCGCATGGCTCTTGCTTTTTGCTTTTCGTATTCATCTTATTGGTTTGGTAGTTCGTCACAAATATAACCATAAATAACGACATTTCAAAATGAGTCGCTACATTAAGAGGTGAGTGACGATGCTTGACGTATGTGACAAAATTGCAAAAAAAACGACCTCCATAAACGGCGTGTGACGAACGATCTCCGTGTTCGTCGACTAATACACTAGGGAGAGATCAAAGTGCCGCCACAGCGCCCGCCGCCGCCCAAAAAACTTTCTTTTTCCTCTCCTCTCCTTCCCCTTTTTGTTGTTGCTTGTTTTTGGTCTGTTTTTTTGGACATGGGGGAGGTCAAATTTTTACTCTTTTCTTATCTGCAATTTTGAGCGTTGGGAGCGTAGGAAAGGCGTTGTGATATATTGTAAATACATTGCTATATATTGCCCAATATTTTTGACTTAAAATAATTATACAATTTTCCTGGCATTTTCTTCGTTTTATTATGAATTCATTTTTCCAAACAACGACAGATATACTACTAACTAACGACAGATATACTACTAACTAACGACAGATATTTTTATTGTCGTTAAATTTAATTATTATTGCAATGAATCAAGAAACCAACAACAGAAAGGACGACATGAAACTGCTACTCCTGAAACAACCATATTTAATAACGATGGCAAGGCATGATTTTAATGTGCATGAATCACGTGTTTTTTTGAAAGTGATAGAGTGTCTGCAGCCAAGAATGATTCATGATAAGGCGCCACACGAAATATCCGAAGACGATTTGGGGAATTTAGAAGTAAAAATTCCCGTAAAAGAAATTATAAAGTCTAGCAATTACGATGAGATCAGAACAGCTCTCAAAAAACTTACAAAAAAGGAAATTGTGGTAGAGGAAAGAGATGAAAACGGCAATATAGTAAGCGAACTTTTTACGAATTTGTTAATGGCGGGCGGATTGAAACACAGAACAAGCTTTTGCGAACTTTTAATTCATAAAAAAGTAGTTCCCCATTTGATTGGCTTGAATAATAATTATACTAGATTTTCAGCAAAGCCCGCCTTTGATTGCTCAAGTCCAAATACCATGAAGCTCTACTTAATGTGTAGCCATTTTAGGGACATTAAGCAGATAGATGTTCGGCTTGAATCATTCAAAAATTGGCTAAGGATCGAAAAAAAATACTCTCGCATTTTTGATATTAGAAAAAGGGTAATCGATCCCGCTATCAAAGAACTTAAAAAAAAAGCAGATGTGTGGTTTGAAATATCCAAAAATATCAAGGAGGGAAGAAAAGTTGTCGGCTGGAAATTTAATATTTATAACAAAGACAAAGTTTCTAAAAAACTTCCTGCATCTGAAATTTCTAATTTTGAAGCCATTGAAAAGCGGATGATAGATTCCTTCCACCTAAGCGCTAAACAAGCAAAAAAAGTAGCTAAATCCGTTGAAAAACAGGCTTTAAATAAAACACTACATGCTATTCAGTTGCAAAAAATTAATGGTAAAATTCAGAATTTGGGAGGATACACACGAAAAGTTCTAAATGAAAAGTTCAACTTGAACATATGAACAAGAAATACGCATCACTAATCACAATCACATAAAAATGGCTTAATCATCACACAATAAAAAGAGCCCGCAATCGTAATCTTGCAGGCTCCTTCTTGGGGTTTTTGGCAAATCCCCAGATTTAATAAAATTCAGATTTTGATATGCTCTAAATGAGCGGAAAAGAGCTTCTTTAGCTAGTAAGGCCACTTCGCAAAGTACTATTGTCAGGAAGCTGAGTGCATACAGGAGAAAAAACAGCACTGGAAAAGCTCTTGAGGAACTC
>JANQIY010000342.1 GCA_028281965.1 Candidatus Gastranaerophilales bacterium | reverse complement strand
CCAGGATATGACTATGCAACATTTGCCAAAAAATTATAGAGAATCGAAAAGAGGCGAGAAGCAGGCGGCGCTGTCCGCATTTCGCAGCGGAGCCTCTTTTCCACCTATAGGGTGGCTGTGCGCGGCAGCGGGAGCTAACGCAGTAGCTCATTCATGGTTTTGGCAAATGTTGCATACATGCAATTAGCAACTCGAGTTAAAGCATGAATAAAAATTTTAAATAATGCGGAATATATTGTAATTCACCCGGGAGCCGGCGGGGAAATAAAAGAAATGGCGACCTGGACTTAGAACCTGTTTTTGCCCTGTTGCCGGATGATATCCTGATAACTATTGAAACAGCCAAAAAATCACCATCTAACCTTGACGACTTCCGGGAAGATATTAACTTTTTAAACGATTTATTGACAAATCCTATATCTAATTGACAAAATAGGTAAAGCAAAGCAGACAGTGAGGAGAAATGTTTAAAAATTTTATTTGCGCAATGTTAATAATGGTTATATCTTGTGTCAGTGTCAGCGCGCAGGTGATTGACCTTAGCTCAACCAGGGGGGACATAAAGCTAAAATCAACTATTGCTGAGGTTTATAAACCATCCAGGCTTGTAATCGGTGAAAAAGCTGAGTTTTTAATAAAAGGAGAACCGGGTACCTTTGTCGTAATTGTTTTTTCAGGAGAAAACAAGGGGGCAGAACCTTATTATGGTCAACAGCTCAGATTGGGAGCTATAGTTGACAAGATAGAAGGGATCATAGGAGATAACGGTATTGCCAAACTGGTACTGGAAATGCCCGAGAGTGAGGATTTAGTGGGAGCCAGCGTTTATTTTGAAACGCTTGTTTGGAAAGAAGAGGATTTAAGTGACATTTCAAAAGCGAAAATCGTGGGAAACAACGGAAAAGAAACGGGTTATAATGCTATTTTAATAGGCCAAAGGTCAAATGACGGGCGTATTCCGATAATAGGGCCCGGAGTTGGCGGAGTTGGTGATTTATCAAGGACAATGAAAGCAATTACGCAGAAAGAAGGCTCGGAAAAAAACTATCTTTACACTGATGACATTTATTACAGAAGCAAACCTTTAATGCTTAGGAATTTAAGAGCCCCTGAAGTTCAACAAAAACAGGAAATAAATGAACAATAAAGTTAATATAGCTGTAATTCCCTTGGATAATAGGCCTATAAGCTATACATTCCCGGAAATTTTAGGAGAGATACATACGGGAATCAATATTATACTGCCTCCAAGAGAGCTAATTGGCGGGTTAACAACTCCTGCGAATCCTCAAAACGTTCTTTGTTGGCTGGAAAATACAGTTTCAAGCACTGAGGTTGATTTTATTGTATGTTCTCTTGATACAATTGCCTATGGGGGGCTAATTCCCTCAAGATGGTGTGAAGACGGGGGAAATACCATACTTTCAAGGCTGCAAAGGTTAAAAGAAATTGTTGAGCCTTTGGAATGCGGAATTTTTGGCTTTAGCAGCATAATGCGCATATCAAACGGCAATAATAATGAAGAAGAAAAACCATACTGGGATAAATACGGAAAATTAATCTTTGAATATTCATCTCTTAAACATAAACAAGAAATGTTTCCTGATGAAATCCCTATAAATACAAGGCTAAAAGAACTTAAAGCTTTAATTCCGGTTGATATAATTGAAGATTACCTGAAAATTAGGCAGAGAAACTTTAATATAAATAAAATATATTTAAACTATCTGAATGAAGGCCTTTTTGACTTTCTTGTTTATGGAAAAGACGACACTGCGGCGGTAGGGCTGAATATTCAGGAAGCTGAGCTTTTGCAAAAGGAGATAGAGGCTAAAAATCTCGTAGAAAAAGCCATTTTGAATACAGGAGCCGATGAAATTATTACAATGCTTATTGCTCGGGCTGTTTCAGAAACTTTCAACGGAAAAATAGAAATTTTCCCGGTATATTCAACTTCCACAGGCCCGGAAATTATTCCCAAATATGGAGATAAATCTTTGAGGGAAACCATAAAAGCCAGCCTTGCGGTATGCGGGGTAAATCAAGCGTCCTCACAGGCTGGTGCTGATATGATAATTCTCTTGCATACTCCTGATAAAAATCAAAATGACTATGCTTTGCAAGAGTTTACCGAATCAGAAAACGGACAGGCTGTAGGTTTTTGTATTGAAACTCTAAAAAATATAAACAAGCCGGTAACTTTAGCTGACGTAAAAAATGCAAATGGAGCTGATAATCTACTTATAGAAAAATTGCTCCCGAAAGAGGAAGTTTTAAAGAAACTGTATGGTTATGCCGGCTGGAATACTGCCGGAAATTCAATAGGTTCCGCGCTGGCAACGGGAATTTTCAGGTATGCCGCGGAAAAACAGTTTTGTTTTTCCGCGGGAGGATTCAATAAACTTATGTTCATAAGGTTTGCAGATGACTGGGCATATCAGGGCATTGTCAGGCAGCTAATAAGAGCTGTTTCTGAAAAGGCGGATGAAGTGCTTTTAAACAGGGAATTAATACCGCTTACGGACAGGATTGCCCCTAAATTCAATATAAACCCGGATAGAGTAATTGTAAGTTTTCCATGGGATAGGACATTTGAGGTTGAGATAAATTTGCTTCAATAATGCCAATTTCATAAAATTTTCAAAATAAGAAGTAAAAATTTATTGTTACCTATTTAACCTACTCGAGTTGCTAATTGCATGTATGCAACATTTGCCAAAACCATGAATGAGCTACTGCGTTAGCTCCTGCTGCCGCGCACAGCCACCCTATAGGTGGAAAAGAGGCCTTGCTTCCCTACATTTTTATAAATTGTTATATAAAATAGGAAGTTTTATATTTTTTAAAACCCCTAAAGTTATTTTATAATAGTCATAATGGGGTT
>JANQIY010000335.1 GCA_028281965.1 Candidatus Gastranaerophilales bacterium | reverse complement strand
AAACTAGCCCCCTCCCTTTAGAAGGGAGGGGGTTGGGGGTGGGTTGTAAAATTTTCGCTTTTACAAATTAATTCGCGACTCGAGTTAATTAGGCTTTTAAACTGTTTTTTTTAAATCTTTCAACAATAACTTTTTACAATAATTCTTTTAAAACTTAATAATTAAGTCTTCTACGTAATTATCAAGGTCGCTTGTTTTATCGAATCCTTGCATATATTGACAATTTTTACATACAGGAATCAAATTTCTTTCACCTTTTAAATGTAACTTTCTAATGTAATTTAACTTTTTACTATTCCAAATTTTTTGAATACTTTGTTCTCTCACATTTCCTATTATGTTTCCATGGCTCCAATCCACACAGCAAGTAGTTACAGAACCATCAAAATTTATTGCTATTGCTCTAAAAGGCTCAGGACATACTAATCTTTCTTGTTCAAGCTGGTCTTTAGAGTTCATTCCAGTTTTAATATCTTTTCCTAAAGTAAAATCTTTTTGTTCTGACAAACTCCATCCCATAATAGTATCAATATTAATCATATCTGAAATAGGTTCGAAGTCCTCTAAAAATTTCTTTTTATCATTCTCTGATAAATTAACGTCTAGAATTTTAACAAAGATTTTCAGCTTACTTTTCCGTTTTTGTTTTTCTTTGAATAGAAACTCAATATTTTTTTTAATTTGATCATAATTTGAGTATGTTTTGGTTATTTCTTTATATTTTTCATTATTTACATGTTCAATTGAAAAACGAATCATATCTAACCCTGATTCAATTAATTCAATTGATATTGAATGATTCAATAGTACCCCGTTTGATGTGGTTCTGATTGATTTTGCTACTTTTTTACGTTTAGCGTAGGAAACCATTTTACAAAAATATTTATTCATTAAAGGCTCACCATCTTTATATAAATGTAAGATTTTGATCTTTTTTTTAAAATCTTTCATATCATCAATTATTTTGCAAAACAATTCAAAATCCATTTTTCCTTTTGGCCGGTTTACCGAACTTAAAAGTTCATTATCACCGGTAGGACAAAATATACACTTAAAGTTGCAAATATTAGATGGATCTAAATGTACAGAAATAGGTGCATATAAAGGTAGCACTTGAGCTAGTTTTTTGGGGAACAACTTTTTAAGTAATCCGGGTATATTTAACATATTCACCTAGTTCTTATCTTTATTTCGTATTTTATATGTAATTAAAGGCCTCACTAAAGATTTTTCATTAATTCACCCAATTCACAACCTGACCATTCACTATAATATTTTCTTAAGTTTTCATCTTTTTTTAAGTATCTTGAATCTAGTTTTCTTGTATCGCCTTCAACCTGAGCGGGATTTCCGTTTACAATAGCGAAATCCGGTATATCAGAAGTTACCAGGCTACCTGCAGCAATAATACAGCCTTTTCCTATAGTAACTCCGGGCATTATTATACTTCCTGGCCCTACAAAGCAATATTTTCCTATTTTAACAGGCTTTATCATATATGCTTTTTTCTCTTGCTCAGGTATTTCTCCATAATGCCTCCCGTATAGACGAATTGCAATATGCGAGCTATGCGTAAAAATACCTACCCAGGCGCCAACCTGAGTCCCCTCTTCAATTTCAATACCACCTGTCCCGTCTAATATCGTATGGTGCCATATAAATACATTTTCACCTAACTTTATGCGGTCTTTATGATAAAAATATGCGGTATTACTGACTCTGGTATCTTTAATTAACTTTCCCTTGTTATCTTTAACCCAATTGTATAACATGTCCGGAATTAAAGTTTTTTTATGAAATATATTTTTTAGTTTCCTGAAAAAATTTTTTAGCGGATCAGGCATTATTTTTTTTATTAAATTTAAAATCTTGTTCATTGTTTAAAAAACTCCTTTACTTTTTCACAGACAAAATCAACTTCATTCTCAGTTAAATTGTAATATAAAGGCAGCCTTAAAAGCCTTTCGCTTTCTTTAGTGGTATATTCGTCCCTGCCTTTGAATTCTCCAAACTTAATGCCGGCATCAGAAGAATGCAGCGGTATATAGTGAAAAACAGCCTGAATCCCATTGGACTTCAAGTAATCAATCATACTCCGGCGTTCTTTAAAATTATCAAGCTTTATGTAGAATATATGCCCATTATGCTCACATCCTTCAGGAACAACCGGCAATTCTATCTTTCCTTCATCTTTGGGCTGTATTAGGTTATCGTAATATTTTTTCCACAATTTTAGCCTTTTTTGCCTGACTTCTTCGGCCTTTTCAAGCTGTGCATATAAAAAAGCCGCATTAAGCTCGCCCGGCAGGAAGCTGGAACCAATATCAACCCAGGAATACCTGTCTATTTCACCTCTCAGGAATTTACTCCTGTTTGTACCTTTTTCCCGAATAATTTCCGCTCTTTCAATTAAGTTCTCATCATTAATAAGAATAGCCCCGCCTTCTCCGCAATGATAGTTTTTTGTGTCATGAAAGCTGATACACCCTACTTTTCCTATGGCAGCAAGAGAAGTTCCTTTGTACCTGCACATTAAAGCCTGTGCCGCATCTTCAATAACATACAAATTATGCTTTTCTGCTATTTTCATAATTTTATCCATCTCACAGCCCACCCCGGCATAGTGAACGGGAATAACGGCTTTTGTTTTTTCACTTACGGCGTCTTCAATTTTATTTTCGTCCAGGTTTAAAGTATCCGGCCTGATATCAACAAATACAGCCTTTGCCCCCCTTAAAACAAAAGGATTTGCCGTGGAAACAAAAGTAAAAGAAGGTAATATAACCTCATCACCGGGACTAATATCGGTTAAAAGAGCGGACAATTCAAGAGCATCCGTACATGAAGTTGTCAATAAAACTTTTTTGCAACCCGTTAACTTCTCCAATAATTCATTGCATTTTTTTGTAAAAATTCCATCCCCGCAGAAATTTTTATTTTTAATAACTTCGTTAATATATTCAAACTCTTTACCCGCAATATAAGGACTATTAAAAGTAATCATTAATTATTCACTGATAAAAATCATTTTTTAATTTATATAACTACATTTTATAAATAAAGTTTAAAGTTTTCAATGCTTACAGACTTTAGTAAACTTGAGTTGCTAATTAGCCAAAAGCCAGGATATGACTATGCAACATTTGCCAAAAAATTATAGAGAATCGAAAAGAGGCGGAGCCTCTTTTCCAC
>JANQIY010000332.1 GCA_028281965.1 Candidatus Gastranaerophilales bacterium | reverse complement strand
ATACATCCAGCGTTGAAAATATACTGAAATTATTTCAGCATGACAATTTATGGCGTTTTGAAATTAATGATAAGCTATTTAAATTAAAAATGTAGGGGAATAAGGGGTTGGGGGTGGGTTGTAAAATTTTCGCTTTTACAAATTAATTCGCGACTCGAGTTAATTAGCAATTCGAGCTACATAAAAAATCGAAAATTGTGTATATTAAAATTATAATTAAAAATTCAAATGCAAAAATTTGTCAAAAACCTGGAGTTCAAGGTACAAAACTCACAAAACGCAGACAAACATTGAATACATCAGAGAAAATACTGCAAATAATAATATTTGAGCTTTTATTCAGCACTCCCCAGAATAGGGAGCATAATGAAGGAGTCACTGCTATTGAGCTCTCAAGGAAATATAACATCAAGCTTGAGCAGGTAAAAAAGAAACTGAGGATTCTTCAGGAAAAAGGGATTGTCAGGTCAAAAGGAGCAAGTCCCAAATTTTGGATATTTGATGAATATAACTTTCAGAGGATAGACGAGAATGATCCTATCCATTACCTGCTCTGCAATACAGAAGATATAGACTTTGATTCCTTCTTTGAATACGGCTAAACAACTCCATATAAGTCGTATTCAGAGGCAGCGGTTATCTTAACGTTAATAATATCGCCCGGGCTTAGAGCTTCATCAGTTTTTATATGGATTACCCCGTCGACTTCCGGGGCATCACGGTAAGTCCTGCCTGTCACCCGGTTTTTAGGCCCGACGGTTTCAACAATAGACGGGATTTCCTCGCCGGTCAGCGACTCGTGAATTTCCTTTGAAATTCCCTGCTGGAGCTGCATAATCCGCTTTTTACGAAGCTTTTTAATTTTTGCGTTGACCTGCGGCTCCAGGCTGTAAGATGGGGTATTTTTTTCCCTGGAATATTCAAAAACCCCAAGTTTATCAAACCTGTGCTTTTGTACGAAATTATATAAATGTTCGAAATGTTCCTCGGTTTCACCGGGAAATCCTGTTATAAATACCGTTCTTATTGCAACACCAGGGATTTTATCCCGAATTTTTTCTATTAGCCTGCCATTATCAATTGCCGGGCGCTGCATACGTTTTAAAATTTCAGGATGAGAATGCTGAAGAGGGATATCAACATATTTCACAACCTTTTCCAGCCGGGAAATAGTATTTAAAAGTTCATCATCAAGAGATGAGGGATAAAAATACATCGTTCTTATCCAGGAGATATCATCAAGCGCGTTTAATTCTTCTAAAAGCCTACTAAGAGAAGGTTTTCCATAAATATCTTTTCCATAATTTGTTGTATCCTGCGCAATCAGGATTACTTCCCCAAGTCCTTCTTTGCCCAACCCCCGGGCTTCTTTAACGATGGATTCCACAGACCGGCTGGTATATTTACCTCTTAAAGACGGAATTATACAAAACCCGCATGAATAATCGCATCCTTCGGCAATTTTTATATAAGCACCGGCCCCTGCTGATATATGGAATCTTTTTGCTCCATCTTTATAGATGTATTCGGGATTTTCTGACACTTCAAATGCAGATTTCCCTTTATTTATAATATTTTCTATAACCTCGGCAATTTTCTGAAAATCTCCCGTGCCAACAAAAGCCAGGGCCTCCGGAATTGCCTGCTGAAGCTCCTGCCCGTGCTTTTGGACAAGACACCCTGTAATAATAACCTTTTTCCCGGACCCGGCAATGGAAAGAATTGTCCTGACCGATTCTGTTTCAGCTTCCTTTATGAAAGAGCAGGTGTTAATGATGACGATATCAGCGGCAGTTTCGTCCAGCGCTATTTCATACCCCCTGTCACTGAGAATTCCAAGCATATTTTCGGAATCCACAAGGTTTTTAGGACACCCCAGGCTTACAAGTCCTATTTTTAATTTATTTTCAGGCATTTATTCAACAAAAAATCTTAATTACCCTAATATTTTAACCAAAAAAATTAATATTTTATATTGACTTATACCAAAATGAGTTAGTTTTCGATAAAACCGGCAAAGCCGGATTTTACCGAAAATGTCGCTCCTGCTTCGCCATACCGATTTATGATTATTATTTTCATTTAACGGTTACTTATTGAAATCGGTATAGAGGCTATCCAAGAAATAAAAAAATAAACGAACAATGTCATTACGAGAAGGGCAGGTAAATAAGCCCGGGTATTTGATATAAACGTTATTCTGCCCGACGTGGTAATCTTTCTAAATGGGTTGAAATAATGTTAACCGGACAGATTGCCACGTCGGCGCTTCGCACCTGTCTTGAAAGCTCGCATTAAACGGCATTCCAGGCTAAGGCTCTTCGCCTCAGCCTTCCAGCCTCTGCTCGCTTTCGCTCCTCGCAATGACAATGAAGATTTCTTTCAATAATTTTGAGACCGCTTCTAGTCTTTTATTCTTCCAAAAGCCGCAAGAGATACTGGCAGTAATCGCTTTTTTCATATAATTTTGCTTGTTTTAAAAGCTTTTTAGCGTCAATAAAACCCATTCTATACGCAACTTCTTCAGGGCAGCAAACTTTTATGTCCTGGTTTTTTTCGATAGCTTCAATATACTGACTTGCCTGCATCAGGGAATCATTAGTCCCCGTATCAAGCCAGGCAAAACCTCTTCCCAGAAGTTCAACACTTAATTCGCCTTTTTCAAGATAGATTTTATTAAGGTCGGTAATTTCAAGTTCGCCACGGGCTGAGGGTTTGAGGTTTTTTGCAAACTCCACAACCCTGTTGTCATAAAAATACAGACCTGTAACCGCATAAGGGGATTTGGGCTTAGAAGGCTTTTCCTCTATGGAGAGAATTTCCATTTTATCGTTGAACTCAACAATACCAAACCTGTTAGGGTCTTTAACCCTGTAAGCGAAGATTGTCCCGCCATCCTGAGGAGCCGCTGCCTGTTGAAGAAGTCCTGAAAATCCCCTTCCGTAGAAAATATTATCTCCCAGGATAAGGGCGACATTGTCATTGCCTATAAAGCTTTCTGCTATGATAAAAGCCTGTGCAAGCCCTTCGGGTTTGGGCTGGATAGCGTAAGAAATGTTTATTCCAAGGTCATCGCCGTCTTTTAGAAGATGGGTAAAGCGGGGAGTATCTTCCGGCGTTGAGATTATTAAGATATCCCTGATACCGGCAAGCATCAGCACGGATAGGGGATAATATATCATTGGCTTGTCATATACAGGCAATAATTGCTTTGATACAGCTTTTGTAACCGGATAAAGCCTTGTGCCGCTTCCACCGGCAAGTATTATTCCTTTCATAAGCTTTCCTTTATTAAAATTATTAAATTTTATTATAACACTGACATCAATTTTTTAAATTTAATTGTTTTTATATAAATACATAGGGATCAAGAAGGGAATTATTTAGGGAATATTTGAAGTGGAATTAATCAAAACAATTAAAGCTTCTGAGCTAGAGGATAGTTTATTGAACTTGCGCTATGAAACTGCTGAAACAGTAGGAGTATTTGAATCAGTAGAAGTAGAGAACGATGTGGGAATGTCTCCTGGTGAAATTTTTAAATTATCTACAGGATTTAGGGATGAAAATTCAGATTTGATGCGGGCATTGCTCAATCATCCTAAAAATAATGATGGGGATTCCGTGTTTATTATAGCTTCATTAGAAAAATCACATAATGATGATCTTTTGGATTATATTGATCTTTTACAATTGCCACCGGATACAAACTATAGAGAACTCCGGCCTTCAATCAGGCCTGACGCAAAGCCATTTGAGAGATTTATACTTGACGGTGAAGAATATAGCTTAGACGATGGCTCTAAATGGGATCCGGATAGCAAGGAATATAAAACAAGAGTTGCTGCAAGCCAAAGGTATAATGATGCTTTTTTAAATAAAGTAGAAATGCTTGAAAATATAATTAAAACCTATCAGAAGATAATCTCCGAACCTGACGGTGAATTAAGCCAATATGTAAACCAGGGTCCTACAATAAGAGACAATAAAGGAAATACTGTACAAGAGGGATCCGGAAACTGCTGGCTTTTAGCTGCATTATTGTCTTTAAGGGAAACCCCGGGCGGAAGGAAAATTCTGGATAAAATACTTGATAAAAACCCGGACGGCAGTGTAACTGTTAACTTTTTAGGATCCGGAGATAAGTATACTATCTCTGCCGAAAAGATAGAAAACGGAAAGTTAGGAGGAATAACACTTTCCAGTGAAGACCCTGATTATCGGGCTGTTGAAATAGCAATGTTACGACATGGAGGAGGACTGGAAGGCGGGTTTATGCATTCACAGGTTGTAAGGGACCTGCTGGGAGTTCAGACAGACATGGTTTTTGATAGAAATTCCAATAATAGAGAAATTACGGAAAAAATGTTGGATGAATATGCTAAAAAAGTGCAAACAGGAGAAATTCTCGGAATAAACGCATCTGCACGCAATACCAGAAATATTTGGTCTTTTATAACAGGAAAAGGTTTTAAACCGGTTTTGCCTCATTATATAGATTTACGTACAAAACATGCTTATGCGGTACAGAGTATCGACCCGGAAGCGCAAACTGTAATTCTTAGAAATCCTCATAATGGCGCAAAGAAAATTGAATTAACTTATGACCAATTTTTAAAATTTTTTAATGTAATTGAAACTGCGTATCCTTCCATGCCTGATTCAAAAGAGTAAAATCCGGAAACTTTGATGGTAAATGATCATTTCAATTTAACCTCAAGGCAGGGCAAAGATTAGCGTTGTCCATAATTTATTATTTCCTTTGCCCAGTTATAAGTGTTTTATGATGTAGCGAGTAAAAAATTGCTTTTTGCTCTTTTTAACCAGTACTCAGGGGTAAATTCATCCGCCATATATTACCACTCCTTCTTTTAGAGCAGGTTTTATAACGCAACCTGATGTGTCTTTATATTTCTCAATTATTTCCGGGGTTGCAACAAGAATATCAACCGTAGCCTTTACTTTTTCATCAAAAAGGCTTTCATATATTTCCCCTTCAATTTCTGTCCCGTTTTCAATTCCCGACTTTACAACCAAAATGTCATAATCGCTTGTTTGATGCGATTCTCCTCTTGCCCGTGAACCAAAAAGAATGACTTTGTCAGGAACTATAATTTTTAAAATTGCGTTTAATATTTTTTCTATTGTAAATTTATCGGTCATTATCTTATCTCATTGTTACGAGCTTAATTTTACCATATTCCTTCGGTTAATATACTCTTTCAGCGAAACCTGCCAGTCAGGGCAAAGATTAGCGTTGTCCATAACGGAATATGCGGGTCTTTTAGCCGGTCTGGGGAATTCCTCCGAACTGACCGGGGTTATTTTAACGCTTATATCCGCAAGTTCCATAATTTTTCGGGTAAACCCATACCAGCTCGTGCTTCCCGAGCCGCATACATGGTAAGTTCCATAAGCGGGGCGGTCTTTTATAAAAGAGATTATGACCCTTGCAAGCTCAACTGTCCAGGTAGGACAACCCTTCTGATCGTCTACAACTCTTAATTCATTGTTCTCGCCTGCAAGCCTGATCATGGTTTCCGCGAAGTTCCTGCCGTGAATCCCGTACAGCCAGCTTGTCCTGAAGATATAATGTCTGGGATTATGCTCTTTAATTGCAATTTCACCATCCAGCTTGGTTTGCCCGTAGAAATTTATCGGATTTACCGGGTCATCGGGTTTATACGGGGAATTTTCAGTCCCGTCAAACACGTAATCCGTGCTTATGCAGAAAACCGGGATTCCCAACCCTGCTGTAATTTTAGCCATGTTTTCACTTCCGGTTTTATTAATTAAAACCGCCCTGTCTTTTTCTGTTTCAGCCCTGTCAACATCTGTGTAAGCAGCGGCGTGCACTATGAAATCAGGCTTTTCAGCGTTGATAACCGCCTTAGCCATGGTTACATCGGTTATATCCATATTATGAAGGTCAGCTTCGAATACCTCAAACCCTTCATCTTTGAGCATGGGACATAAATCCCCTCCCAGCATTCCTTTTGCGCCTGTTACCAGAATTTTTGTCAAGCTTTTGCTCCCTGTGCGGCTTTTTTATCATTAAGATTCCTGATCCATTCCTGATTGTCAATATACCAGTCAATGGCGGTTTTTATCCCCTGCTCAAAACCCATTTGCGGCTCCCAGCCGAGTTCCTGCTGAATTTTTGAGCTGTCTATGGCGTATCTTCTGTCGTGTCCTAACCTGTCTTCTACGAATTTTATAAGGGATTCAGGCTTATCAAGGGCATTTAATATGATTTCGGTTATTTCAAGGTTGGTTTTTTCGTTATTTCCCCCGATATTATAGACCTCACCTTCCCTGCCTTTGTGTAAAACAGCGTCAATAGCACGGCAATGGTCGTATACATACAGCCAGTCCCTTATGTTTAAACCGTCTCCATACACCGGAACCTGCTTATCCTGCAAGGCGTTTGTTATAAACAACGGGATTAATTTTTCCGGATACTGGTAAGGCCCGTAGTTGTTAGAGCAACGGGTAATTAACACGGGAGTTTTATAGGTTTCAAAATAAGCCCTGACAATCATATCAGCGGATGCCTTGCTTGCCGAGTACGGGCTGTTTGGCGCAAGCGGGGTTGTTTCCGTAAAATATCCCGTCTTTCCTAATGAACCATAAACTTCATCCGTGGAAACCTGCAAATATCTTTTGATTTTAAATTCCTTTGCCCAGCTTAACAGGTTCTGAGTGCCCAGAACATTGGAAATTACAAAAATTTCAGGCCCTGTAATACTTCGGTCAACATGGGTTTCTGCCGCAAAATTAAGACAGCAGTCGACATTTTCCATTAATTGCGCAACCAGCTTCTTATCACAGATGTCTCCCTGTACGAAACTGTAATTGGGGTTATCTTCCACATCCTTTAAATTCTCGAGGTTGCCGGCATATCCGAGGATATCCAGGTTTACGACTTTATAACCGGGATATGTGTTTAAAATATGCCTGATAAAACAGCTCCCTATGAATCCTGCTCCGCCTGTTATTAATAGCTTCATTTTTAAACACTCTTTTTTTGTAAAAATTAATTATTTTCAATTTTACCTTTAGCAATAAATCAAAGCAAACTATCTTTAACTTCTTCTATATACTTAGAATTAATTTCACCCAGTTTATATTCTGATTCAATTTTTCTTATAAATTTATCCTTGTCTTTTCCTTTAAAGGAATAAAAACATCCGGCTATCTCCCGTTCTCTTAATCTTGTCATATTTAGTTTTTCATAAAAAGGTGAAGCGCTCTCAGACTCAACCTCATAAGAGTTAAGTAGAATTGCGTTAAGTCCCATCTGGCTGGTGAGTTTGGTCAACATTGCCATCATAACGGTTCCACCACCTTCAATTCTATTTGGATTCGAATTTTCTTTTGAAAACCTGCTGTCTGGAGATGAAAGCAAGTGTTCAACCTCTAAATATAAGCCCCCACCCACAGAAATATTTGTAAGAGTTAACAGCCTGTCCTCAAGAGGTTTTTCTCCAGCAGTTTCTATGGCATAAATCTTTCCTGCCTCTCCGGCTAAAAGTATTCCACACAAAATATTGTTATATTCCTTCCATCTTTTTTTGATTATAGCAAGAGTTTGTCTGTCTTCGAGTTTTTGGGGATTAAGCTCTGAAAAATAAGCTTTAACAAGCGTCCCGTCCGGCTTTTTTAATTCAACATTAGCCAGGGGTCTGCTTTTAAAACCCATATTTGATGATGTGTAGTAATTTCTGTAAGTTGTGTTTATCATTTTAAAAACTTCCTGATGGTAAAAAACAGGTAAATAAGAAAATTTGCTATCAACTGAATTTTTCACGATAAAAAATTACCTGGTAATGTTAATTTTTGGTAATGCTCTAGCCTAAACTGATTTGGTAATGAAAAAAGATCAAAAATTGTCATAATGAACAGAAAAAAAGGAGAATCATTATGGCAATTTTA
>JANQIY010000327.1 GCA_028281965.1 Candidatus Gastranaerophilales bacterium | reverse complement strand
GTTAATAAGGTCATACCCGTCGCCACCATAAATAGTGTCATTGCCTTCATAACCGTAAATTGTATCAGCGTCGTTTGTTCCGGTTAAACTATCATTTCCTTCTGTTCCCCGGATGCCAAACATATTCTGAATTTCCTGTTGGTCAATAAAAGAGCCGTCCGCAAAAGTTATTAATTCTATTGCTTTTTCAGGTACTGACCAATCTTTTATTGTGATCTGGTCATCTGTATTCTTGTTTTTAATGACTAAATCATTGCCGGATCCACTAAATTCAATATCACCTTTTGCTATGCCCTGCCCAAACTCAATAATATCTGCGCCGCCAAGGTCAGTTATTATATCCTGCCCGTCATTAAGGTTAAAAATGTACCTGTCGTTGCCAAAACCCCCAGTGATTAAGTCATTACCGCTTTCACCGTAAATAAAATTATTGCCTGTGCTATTGCTTAAATCAACAATATCATTCCCGCTGCCTGTGTATATGACCTTATCACCTGTGTTTTGAGTTTCAGAATAAATATGGTCATCACCTGAGCCTGCAAATACAATATCATTGCCTGATGAAACTCTTATGGAGTCATCACCTGCTTTTGCGTATATTTCATCGCTGTCTTCAGTGTCAATGAGTGTATCATTTCCAGAAGTGCCTTCTATTATACTCTTTACAAGGTCTTGCACATCCGAGGGGGTTATTGAAACCCCGGCAAACTCTATTAGCTCTATTTTGTTGCTGTCTGATGCAAACCAGTCAATGATCTTGACCTGGTTATCCGTACCTGTTTGGGTAATTAAAAGATCATTGTTTTCTTTTGTGAATAAAAGATCTTCCGGTGAAATATTTCCTAAAAACTTGATTTTATCCACTCCTGAAAGATCAGAAATTGTATCACTTCCCCAATTTGCGTCAAACAGGTAAGTGTTATTGCCTGATGCGCTTTCAATAATATCATTGCCTGTACCGCCATTTATTTTGTCATTGCCCGAGCAGTGAATAACATCATCTCCTTCACCACCGTTAATGAAATTGTCATCCTGGTTATCCACGATGGTATCATTACCGCTTCCGGCATCAAGGTAATATTCGCCCGGCTGGACAGTTATATTATCATCGTTTTCAGTACCATTTAGAAGTCCTGATATTAAATCCTGGATCTCTGCAGCGCTTAAAACAGTTCCGTCTGAAAATTCCAGGTTCTCTATCCTGTTATTATCTGATACAAACCAGTTTTGCACTGTTATTATATCATTATAGCCGTTTCTCTCTATAACAAGGTCATTATCCTGTTTTGCAAAGCTTAGCTCTTCAAGTGTAATGCCGTTGCCGAACTTTATTTTATCCGTTCCTGAGGAATCGCTAATAGTATCATTTCCCCAGCTTGAGCCGAATATGTAAGTATGATTACCCGGTGCCTCGGCAGTGATTAAATTATCAAGCTCATTACCGGATACTTCAATATTGCTGCCCGTAAGAACAAGATTCTCCAGGTTATCGGCAAGTGAATATGAAATACCTGTTTTAACCGTATCCAGTCCTTCATCAGGCATTTCATATATTTCATCATTAATATTATCAACAATGTAGGTATCATTGCCAAGATCGCCTATCATCGTATCAGCGCCCGAGGAACCGTTAATAACATTGTCACGGGTATTTGCTATTATTAAGTCATCCTGGTATGTGCCTGTAAAATCGTTTATGTATGCGTCCAGGTTTGAAAGTACCGTGTTATCAGTAAATTCCAGGTCTTCTATTTTATAGTCAAAACTCAGTCCCCAGTTTTTTACGGTTATTTCATCATCAGTGTTTTTAAGCTTTATCACCAGGTCCTGATTGTTTTTAACCAGTAAAATATCGCCAGGGCTTATTGCATCGCCAAATTGTATGATGTCATAGCCGCTATTGTCGATAATTACATCCTGCCCGTCCCCCCTGCTGAAAAGGTATATATCATCACCTGACTCATCAGAGATTGTGTCATTTCCTTTAAGTCCCTCAAAGGTGTTATCCTGCCAGTTTCCTTCTAAAAAATCGTTATTACCCAGTCCCTGGATAAGTCCCCCTGTTTCCACATCTGCACTCGTATAAACAGAGCCGTCCGCAAATTCAAAAAGGTCGATTTTATTGAGTACCTCCTCAGGAGCCCAGGAGTCCGGATTATTAAACCAACTTTTTATGGTTATTTTATCATCAGTCCCCTGTATTTTAATTACAAGGTTTCCTTCAAGAAATACGTTTTGCCCGGGCATAAAGTCTTCATGGAAAGTTAATACTTCTTTATGAAATTCAAGATCATTCCAGGAAATACCTTCTCCAAACTTAATTTTTTGGTTTCCGGCTAAATAATTGTTATAGAGCGGGGTAATGGTATCCTGCCCGTCACCCGGGTTAAATATGTATGTATTATCGCTATTCTCACTAAAGTTTATTATATCATTGCCTTTTCCGCCTTCTATTACGTTAGTGGTATTGTCCTCGTTGATTATAATTAAATCATCGCCTGCGCCTGCTGTGATTTCACCGTTTGCATAGATAAAATCATCATCCCCGGTGGTATAAAAAGTCTGCATATCTTGAATATCAGTATGAGTAAGAAAACTGCCGTCTGCAAATTCTATTTTTATATTTTTAAAATCATTATAGGTATTCAATATTGTAATCTGGTCATCTGTTCCTTTAATTTTTATTATTGAATTCTTTGTATAATGTATATAACCGGGTGCTTCATATTTAGAATCCAATTCAATAATAAATTCCAGGTCATCTGCTGTTATTCCTTCCGTAAATTTTATTGTGGTATCCAGGGCAAGTTCTATAATATCCTGACCATCGCCTTTATTGAATATATATTTATTATTTCTCGAAATACTACCGTAAAAGTGGTCATTGCCTTTACCGCCTTCGACAATATTGCCCGGGGAGTAAGGGAAACTTTGGGCATTATTATTAATTATAATTAAATCATCACCGTCCCCTGCGTGAATTTCACCGTTTGCGCATATAGTATCATTACCGCCCAGGGTATTTACAATAGAGCTATCCGGTCCTGTATAAAAAAAATCATCACCTTCGGTTTCAGCATAATCATAACTTGTACGGCTCATTATTTGATTTTTTGTTAAATAGCTGCCGTCTGCAAACTCTATTTTTTCTAAAAACGGTAACACCTCATCGCTTATAATATAAGAACCTGGATCTTCCAAAGTGATTTTATCTTCAGTACCTTTAATTTTAATATCCATATTTACTTTTGAGTGGTGATATCTTCCATGATTTAGCTCCACTCTATAACTAAATTCCAGGTCATCTGCGGTAATACCTTCACCGAATTTGATTATTCGGGTTTTGGGAATACCGTATCGAAGCTTTTCAGATATAGTATCCTGCCCATCACCCAGATTAAACAGGTATGTATTATGACCCGGTAAGACCTGTATCAGGTCATTACCTGTTCCGCCTTCTATTAAATTTATTAAGCCTGCCTGGGGAGTCACTATAATATCGTCTCCTGCCCCTGCGTGAATTTCACCGTTTCTAAGTATAATATCGTTGCCGTCAGTTTCATTATCATTAATTATGCTTGCAAATATTTCATCTTTTGTTAATACGGTGCCGTCTATAAATTCTATTTCATCAATTCTATCGTAAGATACCGTAATTTTATCTCCGGACCCTTTTGTAATAGCTATTTCTATATGATTGTAATTAACGGGATTTCCGTAGTACTGTAAGGGTATACGCCGGATTTCGATATCATCCGGGGTTATTCCTTCGGTAAACTTTATTTTGTTATTGCCGTAATACGGATAAATAATATCCTGCCCATCACCTAAATTAAATACAAAAACGTTTTCTATCCCGGTTGCACTAATAGTATCATTGCCCCTACCGCCTTCTATATAATTGTATGCGCCGCCATAGTTTTCTATGCTGTCATTTCCGTCACCCCCGTAGATTTCATCCACCGCAGAATAATAATCATCCCCGATATTGCGATAAACGATCTCGTCATCGCCGTCTCCGGCATAGATAATACCGTCTTTCTCGTCTTTATTAACAAAATCATTGTTTGACGAGCCAATAATCACCAGCCTGTCAGAAATCCCGTTTAAAAGGTCTTTTGTTTCCTGGCTAACTTCTTCAGGAAGTGTGCTTGCGTCAAAGTCATACACATAGTTTCTTCTCAGCCTGTCTAAGATGATTCCCATAATTATATTATCCTGTTGTCCGGCTGTCCGGACGTATTGAAAGATATTCTGCTCGATCTGGGATGTATCTTCCGGGGCAACAAGCGTACCGTTTTCGGAATCATAGGCTATACCTTCGAAGCAGCCGTATATTCCCGCCTGCACAGCGAAATTAGCAAAGGTTTCGTTCTTGATGGTATTGTATAAAACGTCAAGTTCCTCTATTGTTTCGTTATAGGCGCCCGGTACTTTTTCGCCTTCAATGTTTGTAGAGAATTCTTTATCATAATATTTTTCAATAACGGCAAGTTTTCTCGCGTTATACTCGCCTCTTTTTTCGTCAGCCGGGATATTATCGACTTCCAGCCAGCCTGCCAGGACGCCATCAAAGTTTAAATAAGCTTCCATTCCCTGCATTGCCGTCAGGTCCTGGACTTGCGCCAGGAGTTCAGGATTCTCAGACATTATCCGGGAGAGGTTCTTAATATTATTAGTACCTCTTAACTCGGGAAGCGCAAGGATTTCATCGCTCAGGTCGCCGGGGTTGTATTCTATGTCATTGAAGTCAACGTTAAGGTTAACGTCTACTACAGAGCCTTTAGTGTTATTCATGAATGTAAAAGTAGAGGTTTCCCCGAGTGTGGGGTTATCGAGGTTTGATACGGCTTCATAGTCAAGGTTTATACTTTTAATGCCGAGGTCGCTGAGGGAAAAGAGTTCATCAGACTGGGCTGAGCCGTCGCCGTTAATGTCCTTCCAGGCTTTAAACTGGCTGAATTTTTTATCTTTATAGTCAATTTTGCCGTCATTATTGTCGTCATACTCTTTTAATTCCTCGAAGCCTATAGTAGAGGGGTTACCGAACACTTCGTTAATGCCGTCGATCTGTCCGTTGAGGTTTCTGTCATAGGCAAGCAGGGCGTCGTCCGAGCCTATCCATTCGACTTTTTCCCGTGTGCCGTCGCCGTTCAAGTCAAAATATGCTTTAGATGAGTTAATATCAATCAGGTCAATGCCGTCCCCGTCCAGGTCGAGTACCAGCGGGTCGATCCGCAGGTTAATATCAAGTTCGCCCGTGGGGAATTCAGGCAGTTTTGGACCTATAAAACCGCCTCCTGAAAAGTTTTTTACAGTTATGCAGTCGTTTTTGTTTTCGGAGTAGTAAATTTTAAGGTCATCACCGTCATTGCCGCTCCATTGGTAGATAACGCCGTTTTTATCCCTCCATTTGCCTTCTTCATAGGGCAGGTCTGTTGTTCCATAGAGGGTTATATCTTTTTT
>JANQIY010000299.1 GCA_028281965.1 Candidatus Gastranaerophilales bacterium | reverse complement strand
CACGGCATCTAGCCAACTTTTACTTATCGCGTATCAGCATTAATTGGCTAGACCCCGCATCAAGTGCGGGGTGACAGTTTAAGTTTAATTTATCCAATTCAGTACCGGCTAAAACCTTGCCTGTAAATTGAGAGGAGCCGCCGGAGGGAGCGACGCGCTTGCTTCCCTACATTTTTATAAATTGTTATATAAAATAGGAAGTTTTATATTTTTTAAAACCTCTAAAGTTATTTTATAATAGTCATAATGGGGTTAGGTGTAGGGGCGAAGCCCTTACCCAAAACAAAATCCCCCTCCCTCGAGGGAGGGGGCAGGGGGTGGGTGATACATCCAGCGTTGAAAATATACTGAAATTATTTCAGCATGATAATTTATGGCGTTTTGAAATTAATGATAAGCTATTTAAATTAAAAATGTAGGGGAATAAGCGGATTAGTCCCCAGCTCCCATATATCTTGTAAAAGATATGGCAAAAAAGGCAACAATTCGGTGCTTTCAGCAGTTAGAGATATAGCTAATTTTTCTTGCGTTGTTTTATCCATTAACATAATAATACCTTCACCTTAAATATGAATATCTTCAACTATTTTAGAGTTATTTTACTCTAAATAAATTCAGTAAAAAAAATAAATAATTTAGATAATCTGCCTCATAATCCCTGATATTTTGTCTCAAATTAACAGTGTCTTTACACTGGCATAAATCTATAACCTGTGCGAGATTGAGGCTATTTTTTCAATTTGAGACGAATTGGAAAAAACGGAAAAAAATTGGAAAGGAATTGGAAACGATAATTTTTTCGCAAACCACCTTAAACCTTTAACACGTCCGGGATAGAGGCTGATTTTAAAAAAAATATTTTTTTCCAATTCCTGTGAGCAATATAGAAACAGAGGGAACAAACTTCCCCTTATAGTGAATCTGGGGAAGTGATTTTTAAAATTATCAGGGATTTTGAGACAAAAATTTCTATAGCTTATAAAATTCCCCTGCTATATTAATGAACTTTAGTCTTAATCGATATATTATTATGATTGGAGGTATTTATATGGAATACACAAAGCCGGTCAGTGATTTAATTAAACTTGGAGATCCAAGGGATACAGGGCATTGTGATGAATGGAGAGAATACTCTACATTGGGTATCTCGAAAAAAGATATTCCTCAACTAATTGAATTACTCACTGATATGGATTTATATTTTCAAGATTCTGATATGCCAGAAGTCTGGGCATCATTGCATGCTTGGCGTGCTCTTGCTCAGTTAAACGCTAAAGAAGCGATACCTCACTTAATAAAATTATTAGACAATGAAGAATATGAAGACAGCGACTGGGTTACAGAAGAATTTCCTAAAGTTTTTGGAATGATAGGCGAAGAAGCAATAAAACCTTTAAAGTCATTCCTTTATAATTCTTCAAAAGAGGAATACCCAAGAATTACTGTTGCACATGGCTTGGAACAAATAGCTAATTATAATCCTGATAAAAGACAAGAGTGTATAGAAATTTTATCGGACTTTTTAAGGCAGTCTACAGATGAAGTTACTACTTTAAATGGCTTTGCAATTTCTTTTTTAGTTGATTTAAATGCAGTAAGTGAAATACACGTTATCCGTGATGCTTATGATAGGGATATTATTGACTATTCTGTTCAGGGCGATTTGGAGGATGTTGAGTTAGAGCTAGGATTAAGGCAAGAAAGAAGCACACCCAAGCCCAATTATATGGAAAGCTATTACGAACCAATTTATAGGGAAACGCCTTATCAAAGGGAATCTAAAAAAGTTGGAAGAAATGAACCTTGTCCTTGTGGTAGTGGAAAGAAATATAAAAAATGTTGTTTAAACAAAGCTGCATAAAATTTCGGCGGGCGAAAAAATTCCGAAGGAATTTTTTCGACCGCGTTTTCATCTAAAGATGAAATGCGGTGAGAAATATTATCCTACAAAGGAAGTCTAACTTCCATTTCTGTCTAAAGCAAGGTATAATGGAAATATAGACTAAAATAAAAAGGTCATTGGTTCGAATCCAACCATCACTTTGTATGTTTTTTGGGTTTGAGACAAATTGGAAAAAACGGAAAAAAATTGGAAAGGAATTATAGGTTTTTTTCCAATTTTGAATTTTGGGAAGCTGGCATAAATCTATAACCTGTGCGAGATTGAGGCTGTTTTTTTGGTTTGAGACAAATTGGAAAAAACGGAAAAAAATTGGAAAGGAA
>JANQIY010000292.1 GCA_028281965.1 Candidatus Gastranaerophilales bacterium | reverse complement strand
CGCTGTCCTTAGCTTAATATAATTTTCTGAATTTTTTTAAAAATCTATATGGAATTGTTAAATTGCGAAGCGGGAGTGAAGAGCCGAAACAGCTGCGATTGAGCAGGTGTTGTAGGCTCAAACTCATTCTAAGGGCCGAAGGCCCTTGACTTCCTTCCGGGTGGGAGTGCGCGGTAGCGGTAGCCCAGTCTCATTCATGCTGCGGCAGCGGGAGCCCAGTCTCATTCATGGTGGGGGATTTTTGAAAAATTCTTAACCCGTCATTGGGGTTAACCAAACTGCTTTTAATAAATATTTGAATTTTTCAATATAATATTTTAAGAAATGTTAAGCGGCATGATTCCTTTATTTACAAGAGTTTAACTTCTCTAAAAGGCTCGTTTCTATCGATTTATTAATATTAAAGTAAACTTATGAGATTTAGTTGTTTTAACTAATCAGAAATAAATAAAAATAAAAGGAGAAGAAGATGGTAAATGGAATAGGTTTCGGGAGCAATTGGGAAAAAGTAAATTTTGAGACTGTAGCTATACACCAGCTTCAAAATGAAAATAATATAGACCTGAAAATGAATACCGGCAGAAACGGGGAAGCAGTTCCTGCAGCGAAAATGACAGCGTATGGAACAGACTATAACCAGAAGGAAAGCCACCCGGTCCGCAACACCTTATTAACTTTACTTGGTGCAGCCGGACTTGCCGGTTTGGTATATTTGGGAGCCAAAAAAGGTCAGACAATTAATGTTAAACCAGATCAAACTGTTAGAAAACATGTTAAGGACTGGAGTAAAAAAATAGTAGAATTTGCAGATGACATTACAAATAAAGTAAAAAATGTTTTTACAAAAACTGATAAAAAAACTAATAAAAAAACCTAAAAAATTTATACTTTATCAGGCAAGTTGACAATTTTTGAAAATTTTAAAAACACTTAAGTTTTTATTGTTTACTCCTTATTAAGAAATTTAAACACTTTATCTTCATAAATGATATTTATCCCCTTTATGGGTATAATTTTATTTTAAAATACAAAATATGTCAAGTTTTCTCTAATTTAATATAATAATATCAAATATGTAGATAAATTAAAGATTTACTATGACATCTAAAGAACGTGTAAAAATTCTCTTAGCAAAAGAAGATATAACTCTAAAAGATTTAGCTTCAATGTTGAGCAAAAAAATGAGTAAAAGAATACCCTTACAAACTCTATCAAATAAGCTTTCTCGTAATTCTCTTAAACTTCAAGAATTTGAATACATAGCAGAAATATTAGGATATGAATTAAAAGTTATCAAAATCCCTGATAAAAATTCTCAAACTGACTGAGAAATTATAGTAGGATTGAGATGAATTTTAGAGTTTGATTATACTTCGTATTTGCTTCGTGTCTAACGTATCAAAACAGCATCAAAAATATATAAATTAATCTAAAAATGTGTTGTCATCCTGAATTTATTTCAGGATCTAACCATCTTAAAAATATAGACTATAATTGAATACTGGATAGATGCTGAAACAAGTTCAGCATGACAGAAAAGGTAGTTTTAGCGATATGAAGCAAATCGGAAGTTTCCCCTTGATTTTGAGAGTGGGGATGTCGTGCGGAAGACAGCTTAGTTAGCCCTAAATAATTTTTCCGGCTCAATTTTCAAGATTTTAGCTATTTTACATAATGTATCTATAGGTGGATTAGCCTCTGCTCTTTCAATCATACCTATATAATTCCTGCTATAGCCAGTTAATTCAGCAAGTTTTTCTTGAGATAAACCATTATCTTTTCTTGTGAATTTGACATTATTACCGATTATTTTTAAAAATCTTTTACTCATAAATATAATTATGAGTGATTATTTAAGATTTTCTACCAACTGTCATTTGACAAAAATCCCGTAAAATGCTATTAATACTATTGTTAATAAATGACAAATGCCAGTTGTCAAAAGGAGATAAAATGGACACAAAAGAAACCATCAAAGAAATTCAAAAAGACATTAGAAATCTGAAATTAAAAGCTTTTCAACCTGATAAACCAACAGCCACAACATTATTGGATTATTTATCCTGGGATGATGGTAATGCAAAAAATAATTTTAATATTTATTTTGAAAAAGAGCTAAAATTGATAAACGAATGGTTTGAAATTTATTGCAAAGAACACGACTGCACCAAAGAAGAAGCCCTTGAGAGGATAATTGAGGAGTAGGATTTATTTAAGATTATCTTGTAAAAATTTTACCCAGAGGTTATGAACTTTTTCAATCAATTCAAATGAATCTATTTTTACTAAATCTTCATTAACATTAAATAAAAAATACAGCCTATTAGGATTTTCTTGAATTTCTTTATTTTGAAGTTTTTCAATTAAACCATAATTGTATCCTTGAAAAAACCTGATATCTTTACTTAAAGAAGAATCTTTTAAAAGTTTATGCTTCCATCCATTGCATAAATCTCTGCAAAACTGAATTTCAATATTATCATTTATAAATGAATAAATCTCCTTTTTTAAATCCTCATGCTCGTTTAATATCCAATCTTTTAAATGAAAGGCATGTATGAAAAAAGACATAATATCATCATAGTCATAACTCGTAAAAGTCTTTTTATTATTTTTTAAATCCATTATACGTTCTGAATATCGACTAATAGTCATCCAGTATACCTTCCAATGTTCTCCTTCTTGAAGTTCATCGGGATCTAATAAAGACGGGTATGGATTTCCGTCAAATTTGTCTATTATATTCATTTAACTATTATAACAAATATAATTTCGATAACTCTCTAAAATCAAAAAACTTTCTCAAACTCCCTGACAAAAATTCTCAAACCAACTGATAAATTACACCTGCATCAGAACAAAAAACAAAGGATTCAGCGATTGACTGAATCCTTTGTTATACCTGGTTGCGGGGAGAGGATTTGAACCTCTGACCTTTGGGTTATGAGCCCAACGAGCTACCGGACTGCTCCACCCCGCGATATTAAAATCACACTTTATATTATTACTCTCTAAATTATGTTTTTCAACCCATCTGCTTATATTCCTTTATTATTAACGGTTAAATACGGAAAAGGCGGGTTTTTTGTTTAAAAAACCCGCCTTTTTATTCAAATTTGCAATATTAATTTGCGCCTTTAATTTCATAAAGTGTGTTAACTATTATAGGATCCCATTTTATACCGGCTTCGCCTTTTATGATATCTAAAACTTCACTATTAGTAAGCGATTTTCTATAGGGCCTTTCAGAGATCATAGCCTGATAAGCATCAGCAACTGCAATAATCCGCGCTCCCAGCGGAATGCTCATTCCTGAAAGTCCCTCGGGAACTCCCTGTCCATCCCATCTTTCCTTATGATAATGTACGTAAGGAATAACTTCTGACAGGAAGTTAATCTTCATAAGCAGATTGACACCGACATTCGGGTGGTTTTGCAGTTTGTTCCATATTTCCCGGGAAGGTTTTTCCTTGCTGGAGAAAATTTCCTCTGACAGGCTGATTTGCCCGATATTATGCAGAAGTCCCGCATAATAAATTAAGTCAGAAGTTTTTTCGTTTAATTCCATATATTCGCAGATTTCCCTGGCAAGCTCGGCCACTTTTCTGGAATGCGCCCTGGCTTTGCTTTTGGAATCTACAGCTTCTGCAAGCGCTTCGACAAACTGCTGTTGTTCATCGCCTAAATCACCAATACTTGCAGTCAATTCTGCCCGAAGATGCCTTAAGTCCGCAGGATTTGGCTCTTCTTTCTCTATGGCTTCTTCGGTTTCTTCTATTAATTTTTGGAGCCTCATAGAGGTTACAAAGAGATTAGCCGTCACTTCAAGTAATCTGATTAATTCCTGCGGAACTTCCCTGGAATTGTTAAAATATGCGCCTATGACTCCGACTCTTCCCCAGTTATTTATCAGGGGAATTGCCAGCATAGCTGATTTTTCATCTTTAATATACAGGGTTTCTATATTGGAAAACGATTTTACAAGAGGATTTTCTTTATCTTCAAGCGAAATAGAACCTTTATTCTCTTCAGCTTCAGAAGACCCGAGCTTTAATAAATCATTTGAATTAACTGAGTTTTTAGTGAACTCAGGTGTTAAATAAATATCGCAGGTGTCGGAATTGACGATTTGAGTAATTGTTTTTGCAATAGCATTATAAATTATATGCTCTTCTTCACTGTCAAAACCAAGCAGGGTAAGTGTTTTGTCAAGTGAATATATGACAATTAGCTCTTTAAGCTGACCTTTAAGCCTTTCAATTTTATCCTTAACCGAGGTGTCTATTTTATTGAGCAATTCATTGGAAATTAAATGCTCGGTCATAAAATCGCCCATATTTAAGGCAAAAATTGCTTCTAGTGGGTCATTTTCCATTTTCATTTTCATTGTAATATTTTGACTATCCTGGCTCAATAGCTTGCCTCCAAACTAACTCCTTAAAGGTAGCCCTTACCTTATAAATGACTATTTTTCCTTCTTTCTTTCCACTATTTCTTTAAAACTGTTAAACGACCTTCATAACAGTAATAAAAGATGATTTAAGCATTTGTTAATATTAATATCGGATGAAACTTAAGAAACTTTGATAATTTTTTTAATTTATTTAAAAATAATTAATTAAATAGGTTAAAATTATACCATACCGTGAAAAAATTCATGTAAATAATTTAAGAATTTATAACATTCTAAAGCATACTTGAGTTGCTAATTAGCCAAAAGCCAGGATATGACTATGCAACATTTGCCAAAAAATTATAGAGAATCGAAAAGAGGCGCGAAGCAGGCGGCGCTG
>JANQIY010000267.1 GCA_028281965.1 Candidatus Gastranaerophilales bacterium | reverse complement strand
ACCGGTGTTTCAAGATCCACGGGATCAAATACGGGCCGGCATCTCACAACCTTTTACCCCCAAAAAAAATAAATTTTCAGTTAAGGTGACATCTATGCTGAAAGCAGGAGGGGAGTAGTCATGTAAATAATAAAAAAACTTATTGACAAATATTTTTTTATTATTTATCTATAATCCAAATTTTTCTTTCTTAGATAGTAAAAGTATTTACATCTTTCAAATACTAAAATCGTTTTACAAAGATAATTCATGATGCAGAAGATCACTCGAAGAAAATTTCTAATTAGTTTCTGTAGAAAAACGCCAATTTTGCTCAAAGCCAGTTTTAAAAAAAAATCATAGCCTCACTATTGCGTTTGGGTTCAAACGCCTTTTATATCCAATCTTTGTTTGATTTATGGTTCCCGGCAATCTCCTGGCAAATCTGTCCAATCCGGTTTTATCGCTTATAAAAGCGATGCTATCTTTTGCAAATTAAAGGTTACGATGCTCAAACTCACATAGTTTTGAAAACCTTGCCACCCCCTCCAATTGCATCGCTTTAAACCATATCCTCGCATCAGTCCGGAGATGAGGCCCTCAATACCAGCTCGATACTTTTGCAGCCTCTTGAACCAGCGCTCCTTTTCCATCTTCCTGCGTGCCTTGGATCTGTATCCAGGTTTACATATGGATACTTGTCGGACACCCGAACCATAGGCTGCTTTTTCATTATCGGCACTGAAGAATCTACGGTCGCCGGCCAATGCTCGGGGCACCAGACCATATTGCCTTTTATGTTCTTCGAGAATATCTGTAACCATGTCCCCGTCGCATGGATTACCCCGGAAACTTTTACACTGGGTGATGATACCGCTTTTCCCGGAAGCAACAAGTACCTTATGACCAAACTCAGTTGGGGAGCCTGATTTACCCCTTCTAATGATATCCGTGTGTTCTTCAAAAATGGAGACGATTTTTTCTGAGGCCGGAACCTTTTCTTCATTTAAGACCCGGCGTTCACATTGATCGATAGCAACTGCTGAAAGCGTTAAGAAATGATCCAGTTGTTCGTGGTAGTAAGACGCTTGCCAATGTCGGCTCTCCGACAGCTCTTCACAGCACCTGCCGGCCATTTGAAAAACATCATTAGCGACTTTGATCAAATCAACATAACACTTTTTGCGTTGGTGTTTTGCGTTCGGGCCTTTGGCCATGACGATTTGATAGCAGCGCTTCTTTACCCGGCGGGTTCGGTTTGAAAATGAAAAGTGAAAACCTGGGACTTCTGCTATGCTTCTTTCCATCCATCGGGTCAAGATCCGTACACTGTCATTCAAAAGTCGGGCATCCACAGGATAAGCGATATTGCATTCGGTAACAGTGGTATCCACCCTTATGGATTTGCCATTTTCCAATTTTCTTGTTTTTGAAAAATCCACCAGGATATCATTGATTTTGTCCCAGGTCTCAAAACGGATATGCTTGATTGCTTTCTGAAATGATGTGTAATGCGGAATTTTGGCAGAGTAAAACCGGCTGAACCATCTCAGGATAACACCATCGTTCAGTCGTTTTACCAGCTCCCGGTATGTGTATCTTTTGTATTGTTTCAAAACAGCGGATCTCAATATTTGCTCGGCACTGACCCCTTTGGAACCGGTTTTGATCTTTCGGGCAATCAGATCTGAATGGACATGATCGATAATTTCCGGATTCGCATCAAGGATACGGTCAATTTCCTTGAGTTCTATTTCTGGTTCAATCAACGTCATCAGCTGCTCAATCGCCTGGTCAAAAAGTGAGGGTTGTGATACAGTTTTTTTACGCATTTTGTGGCTCCTTTTTTGATGGTAGTAATATGTTAACCTATTGAATTTTCAACAATATTATAACATACACTCGTTCAAAAAGCGAGCCCAAAATGCTTTAAACTATTGTTTTTTAAACATATTCATTCAAATCTACAGAAACT
>JANQIY010000259.1 GCA_028281965.1 Candidatus Gastranaerophilales bacterium | reverse complement strand
CAGCGTTGAAAATATACTGAAATTATTTCAGCATGACAATTTATGGCGTTTTGAAATTAATGATAAGCTATTTAAATTAAAAATGTAGGGGAGTAAGGTCATTGGGGTTACTTAACCCGGAGAGTTGACTGAATATATGCGATTAAGGGTTAAAATTATCTGAAAAATTTTTGTAAAATCCCTTTACTGAGGTCAGTATTTGTAGTATCTTATAAAATCCGGGCAATAAAAATCAACAATTTTAAAAATTCAAAAGCAAACTATTTTCAATTACCCCTGAACGGGTTTTACTGAACAGCAATATTGGGAAAGGAATTGTATATAATGGTTTTAATCCGGAGGTACTACGATTAAACTTTTGAACCCGGAAGGTTTAAATAATTAATATACCTCAAAAAAGAAAGACTTCGACAATTTACTTTATAAGTAAACTTCAAATAAAAAATATAAACATTTGTTAAAAAATCCTGTTAATAAAAAAAATTTACTTAATATTTCTTAAAATTTAAGCACTATTAAACAAATAACAGTATACATTATACGATCAATAGTATATAATATGTATATCTTGATATGAGCAAGTAAGTAGAGGACAAATTTATGGGATCACTTTATTCAGAAATTAGCGAACCCAAAAATTCGGAAAAATGCTTCAGTTTCAGAAATAACCCGATAGATACCTGGGTTGATATTTTGAACTATTCGTCTAACTTGCATGGAAACTGGATGTTTTCAAAGCATATATTTTACACCTGCATAGTGCCGACCGCGGAAAAAAACCCTGCTTTATTTGCAAAATGGATAAGAGAAATGGTTAAAAAATCCGGCACCAGGATAAAGTACAGGTCTGAATTTTTAAATGCGATAAAACATTTAAGAAAAATAAACGGTAAGGTTAAAAGAGAAGATATAAAGCAAACTCTTTACTACCTTCTCGAATCCGGACTGGACGAGCCGACTTATGCCCGCAGAGCCCTTGACAATATGAGCGCTTAAGGGAATTAACCTTTCAGGGCTTCGGCCCCGTTGACGACTTCCAGCAGTTCCTGGGTAATGGAAGCCTGACGGGCTTTGTTGTAATCGATTGTAAGAAGCTTTATCATATCCCTGGCATTGTTGGTAGCAGAAGACATTGCCTGCATTCTTGCCGCCAGCTCGCTGGTTGCAGCCTGAATCATCGCATAGAATACCCTGTTGGAAATATAAAGCGGGACAACTTTTTGTAAAACACTTTCAACGCTGGGTTCAAAAAGCATTTCCGGTTCAACTCCCGGTTTTTCCTTAACTTCCTCGGAAAAAATCATCGGCAAAAGTTGCCAATTCTGGACTTCATAAGAAAGTGAAGATTTAAAATAAGTTGTTATTATTTCAATTTTATCAATTTCGCCTTTAACATAGCTTTCGGTCATATCCTCGGCTATCACGGCACTTGCGCCCGGCGTGGGGATTGCGGGCAGTTTGGTATAAAAGTCGGCTATTTCGTCTCCTACCTGTCTTTTTAATGCCTGGTAACCTTTATTACCCACCACAAAAAGTTTTACGCCAATTCCGCTTATTTGGAGCTCTTTAATCCTGGATATTGTTTTTCTTACCACGTTGGCGTTATAAGCCCCGGCAAGTCCTTTATCGGAGGTTACCACAAGGATTCCGACTGTTTTAAGCTCTCTTTCCTCAAGAAGAGCCGGGTAATTATCAATTGCTCTCTCAAACCTTCTATCAGCTGTTTCAAAGTACAAACCAGAAATCAAGAGTTTTTTCATAATGTTAAAAAGCTCATTTGAATAGGGTTTAGAGGCTTTAAGCATGGTTTCGGCTTTTTTTACCTTTGCGGCCGCAACCATTTTCATTGCCCGGGTTATTTTCTGGGTATTCTCGACGCTTTTTATCCTGCGTTTTATGTCTTTTAAATTTGGCATTGTTTTATTATAGCAATTATTTTTCTCTTTAGACAAAGACTTATTTTTTAAAATTATAACAAAAATGTTTATTAGTGAAATAAAACAAAGTTTTTTGACAAAATAACCGCATCACTTATTTTATCAATTCATTTTCTTTTAGGTCCAATAACTGGGATAGAGTTATATTAAAACCTTTAGCTATTTTATATAAAATTCCCAAAGTTGGATTTCTTTTTTGTCGCTCAATCCTTCCAATATATGTCCTATCAATATGACATTTTAATGCTAACGCCTCTTGAGAGAGGTTTTCCTCCTCTCTAAGACTTTTTAATCTTTGAGCGAACAATTGTAAAATTTCTTTTTCCATAATTCAAAATTTATGTTATTATGTGCCAATAGTCGACAGCCAATTGGCACATAACAGGGGTGAAATTATGAAAAAAGACAATAATATAGATATCATAGCTGAATGTTTATGCTATCATACAGCTGGCAATGTAGTTTTCTTAAAAAGTTTTAAAAACAGCATAAACGGTGCTTAAATTGATGAAAACAGAGACAAACAGCAGTTTACCCCGGATTTCGACGGATAAACTGGAAAAAATTTTATATAAAGTAACCAAACCCTCAAGATATATTGGTAAAGAACCGGGAAGCATCAATAAAGACTGGGATTCAGCACAGCTAAGGGCAGCCCTTGCGTTTCCCGATCTTTACGAAGTCGGCATTTCCAATCTCGGGTTAAGGATTTTATATAATAAAGTCAATAATTACCGGGAAAGGAATTTTCTGGCAGACAGGGTTTACGCTCCGGAGACTGACTTCAGGGATGAATTAAAAGCAGCCGGACTGCCTTTATACGGGCTGGAATCCCGTATGCCTTTAAAAGAGTTTGATTTAATAGCATTTTCGCTTCAGTATGAACTTAGCTATCCGACAATCCTTTCAATGCTTGAGCAGGGGGGGATTCCCTGTAAAAATTCTGAAAGGACTGATGGAGACCCGGTCATAATCGCGGGAGGGCCCGGAAGTTATAATCCCGAGCCGGTATCCGAATTCATAGACGCCTTTATCATAGGCGACGGTGAATCTGTCATAATCGAGATTATGGAAACTATCCGCAAAAGCAGGGAAAATAAGTATTCCAGAATGGAAATCCTGGAAAAGCTGTCACAATTGCGGGGAATATACGTCCCGGTTTTCTATGAAGTCCCGAATTCCTACTCAAAACCCGCTCCCGTTAAGAAAAATATTCCTGAAAAAATAGATAAAAGAATAGACGAAGTCGACCATACGGACTATCCTGTTAACTTTCCTGTCCCGTACAGCTCGGCGGTACATGACAGGGCTGTAATCGAAATCCGCCGGGGATGCGGAAGGATGTGCAGGTTCTGCCAGCCGTGTTTTGTAAACTTCCCGGTCAGGGAAAGGTCTCCGGAAAATGTGATAAGACTTGTTGATGAGGCTATACAAAATACAGGGTATGAAGAATACTCTTTACTGTCGCTATCATCCAATGATTACGGCAATATTGAGAATCTTGTGAAGATATTAAACGAAAAACATGCGTCAAACGGGACTTCAATATCACTTCCCAGCCAGAGGGCGGATAAATTCAGCATTGAGCTTGCCGAACTTGTCCAGGCTGTGCGCAAAAGCACAATCACCATAGCTCCGGAAGCAGGTACACAGAGGCTTAGAAATGTAATTAACAAAAACCTCACAGAACAACAGATCCTTGATGCTGTAACTTCTGTATACGCCTCGGGCTGGCACAGCATAAAACTTTACTTTATGATCGGGCTTCCAACCGAGACTTATCCTGACCTGGAGGGGATTTACGAGCTTTTAAAAACTGTAAAATCCGCTGCTAATAAACTAAAGGCAGAAAAAGGAATTAAAAAGAACCTGAATATAACCTGTACGGTTTCGATATTCGTCCCCAAGCCGTTTACTCCGTTTCAGTGGCTGGGGCAGGAAAATCACGATGTTTTATATGAAAAGATCAGGTATCTCAAGGATAAAACCCGCTCATTAAAAGGCGTTAAGCTGAATTTTCATGATATATTCCTCTGTCGCCTGGAAGCGGTGTTTTCCCGTGGAGACAGGGCTCTTAACAGACTGGTTGAGGCTGCCCATAAAAAAGGATCGTATCTTGACGCCTGGAGAGAGCATTTTAATAAGCAGTTATGGATTGAAGCCGCAAAAGAAACCGGGATTAACCTGGAAGAGTACGCGCAAAGAATTTATTTGGAAAAGGATGAATTGCCATGGGGCATGATAAATGTGGGAGTAAGAAAAGACTGGCTTCTAAGTGAATTTTGCAACGCAATGGAATCTAAAATTTCTGTCCCCTGCGAGGAAGCATGTTCTAACTGCGGGGTTTGCCCGGAATTTAATACAAAGCCGTCTTTAAAATCAGTTAAAAAATAAGTTAAAGAACCTGATAAGCTATCCTTGCAGTCCGCTTTAGATTTTCCCTGTCTTCTGAGTCTATATAGTACCTACTTCTTCAGAGAAACGGCTTGCCACCATCAGGTCATAACTTAAAGTTAATTCTGATGCTTTTCTTACGTTGTCTTGCTCTGGACGGCGGCAGCCTCCTTTTTAAAATTCCATCCGACTTTTTGATTAAAGCTTATTTGGAAGTACTTATTTGTTCTACTTCCAGATTTTTGAGCTATACTAAAAAGTAAATTTCTAATAGTGAAATTATTATCAGTAATCTTAAAGTTAGGCTTAAGCTTTCCTTCGGTAATACAATGCACTAAAGAACCTCTATTACTTGTAATCAGAGGAATTAACTCTTCAATTTTTGTTGCATCATCTACTATCACTTTAAGTACTTGTAGAGCCTCTTTATGATGACCTGCATGAGCTAAAGTGTCGAAGTCAGTGAAAATACTTAAACCTCTGGCTTTTATTGCAGCTTCTCCTTTCTTAACAGCAGTCAATGCATCATTTACATTTTCCTGCTTAGGTTGAGATTTTTTTCTTGCCTTAGGCTTAGGGCCCACTTCTGCCGCTGCCAAATTAGGTTCAACTGTTGCAGCATTATTATTAGCATTATTTTCCCTGTGGCTTATTAGGCTGAGAGCCTCCTGAATTATCTGCATTATTTTTCGGTTTTCTCTTAGGGGTTGTTGAGTTTGCATTAGGAGAGACTGCTTCTGCGCTAGCCGTCGCTGTCGCTGGTTTTGGAGCCTCTGTCCCAGCCGCCGCTGTCGCTGGTTTTGGAGCCTCTGTCCCAGCCGCCGCTGCCGGTGTTGGAGCTTCTACCCCAGTCGCCGCTGGTTTTGCCTTACTCTTTCTGGAAATTCTACTTGCATCTTTAACATGACCGTTTTCTTTAAGTATGCTTAAAATATTTCTTAGCCTTTCTGGATTTATCGCTCTCAAATGTTCGGCAGGCATGCTATCTAAAACCTGTACTGCATCGTCAAAACGCTCTGCTTTCGCAAAAGCTCCAGCTAAACGGGTTGCTTTATTTTGCGGTAAAACGTCAGCCATAATACTCAAAGCTTCTTTTGGACTAAGTCCGGAGGCAGCTACGTTTGTGTCGAATGCCTCAAAATTAGCTTTAGCTTTAGAGTTAAATTTTATAGCGCCATAAAAATTATCTGCATTAGAAATTAATAATCTATTCAGTTCAGTATGAGCCTCCGAGCTTAAAAGACGCTGATTTTCACCTGAAAAAATCTTTCTAACAGCGAAATTTGCTCTTAGAGTTAAAGTGTCAGGGGTCTTAAAATGCCCTACACCTTCTAAAAATTTACCAAGGTTTGTTTGTGCAAGAGTCTCTGCTGTAATGGAAGTTGCCCCATCCGGATGAAGAACGGCTCTTACTCTATCTGCTAATTTACCTGTAGGATTCTCCATAATCATTTCAGTTACCCTGGCAAGTGCTGTTTGTTTAGTACCGTCAGGATTAGGAATAAACGCCTTATGATTAGGTTTCCTCATCCCGTAGCTAAGCAGTAATTCCGCAGTTAATTCCGGACTTGAGCTTCCATGAGTCTCTATAAACTGATTAATTCTAGGATTCATTTCTTTAGGACTCAATCTGGAAGTGGTATTTTTTAAATCTTTATTTATTAACTCTATTAAGCCATCAAAATCCTTTTGAGCTGCTTTTTTAGATGCTTTTGTCGTTTTATTAGGCTGATTACTCGCTGCTGCCCCTGCTTTCGAGCCTCCGGTTAGTCCTGCCCAGCCTTGTTTAAGCGAAGTTCCCGAGGCTTTAAAGCTTGCAGCAATAACCTGTAAAGTATTCATATTCTGTATAAAGGACTCTACTGCCGCCGCATCACCGGCTTGACTTTCAGCTACGCCGATTGCTTTTGCAATTTCAACACTCCTGACTGCTTTTGTTCCATTTGCTGTTGTCGTCAATGTCGCTCCCTTTAGAGCAGCCCCGGAACCCAGCATGGCACCTCCGATTTCAAAAAATGCCTGTCCGAAATTATGAAAAGCTTTTTCCGCATCATCGCCGTTTTTAGCTGTTGCCAGCTTATAGACCCCAAAACCTGTAGTGACAGCTCCCATTCCAAGCCCCAGCGCAACCAGAGGGATTGCCATAACTGGTGCTGCACTTATTAATGCTACACCTGCCGCAATTATACCGGCTCCTATTGCAAAGTTGGTTACACTGCTGAACATCGTAGTTATCGGGGATATAACTCCTTTTACAAAGTTTTTGCCTGCCTCCAGCAGACTAAACTTTCCATCGTTTGATTTGTCGGTTTTCTTTACAAAAACATCTCTTGGTGCCTCATCCAGAGAAACGCTGGGATAATGTCTTCCTGGCGTTTTTATACTATCCACATAGTCCAAAAAGTACTTCTCATTAATCCCCGCGCTATTTAAACCATCAACTCCCATTTAAAAACTCTCCTATTTTTTTACCATATATATATAAAAAAAATTATTATTAAAAAATTGCCCCAATTTTAAAATTGCAGCCGGAGTTTTAACTTTATTCAACATAAAGCTAAGAGAATACCTGAAGATGTCAGGGCAATTCAGTTCTAAATTGGATAAATTAAACTTAAACTGTCACCCCGCACTTGATGCGGGGTCTAGCCAATTAATGCTGATACGCGATAAGTA
>JANQIY010000219.1 GCA_028281965.1 Candidatus Gastranaerophilales bacterium | reverse complement strand
GTACGCACGCAAGTGTGAAACTCAAAGGAATTGACGGGGACCCGCACAAGCGGTGGAACATGTGGTTTAATTCGAAGCAACGCGAAGAACCTTACCAGGGCTTGACATCCCGAGAACTTTCCAGAGATGGATTGGTGCCCTTCGGGGAACTCGGTGACAGGTGGTGCACGGTTGTCGTCAGCTCGTGTCGTGAGATGTTGGGTTAAGTCCCGCAACGAGCGCAACCCACGTTGTTAGTTGCCTGCAAGAACCTGTTCTTGTAGTGCTCTCTAGCGAGACTGCCGGTGATAAACCGGAGGAAGGTGTGGACGACGTCAAATCATCATGCCCCTTATGTCCTGGGCTACACACGTGTTACAATGGGTAGGACAACGAGCAGCCAGCCAGCGATGGCGAGCAAATCTCTTAAACCTACTCCCAGTTCGGATCGCAGTCTGCAACTCGACTGCGTGAAGTCGGAATCGCTAGTAACCGTAGATCAGCACGCTGCGGTGAATACGTTCCCGGGTCTTGTACACACTGCCCGTCACACCATGGAAGCTGACCACGCCCGAAGTCGGTGAGCTAACCTTTTGGAAGCAGCCGCCTAAGGCAGGGTTGGTGACTGGGGTGAAGTCGTAACAAGGTAGCCGTACCGGAAGGTGTGGCTGGATCACCTCCTTTCTAGGGAGATGAGCGAAGCGGGAGTGAAGTAAATTTGAAAAGACGACGCGAATGCGGCGGCTTTGGAAAATTTACGCAACTCATTCTCGGAAGCAATTTTGCCTTCGCATATCCCAGGTCGGTATCGATGAAACTATTAGGTCTTAAAACCTGGTTGTTGTACCTGATAGTGGAGATCGAATTGACAAGAACAACATTTTTCAGATTATTTGGTTTTCAAGGTTTATTTACTATAATAATTCTTATGAATAAAGATTTTTTAAAGGAAAAGATCAGCTTTATAAAATTATGGACAACTATTCTTATGGCTATAGTTGTCGGTAGCACGGCATGGGTTGTTAATAATTTGGATAAAATATTAGTCTCTCTTAGTATTGCTACGATAATAATGGTGATTATATTCATAATAATCGTTTTATTACTAACCCGTAAAGCGTATCGTTTAATTAAAGAGATGAAAAATACAGAAACAAGAGGTATAAAAAATGTATGAATACATAGTTGTTGGTACTCTTTTTACTACAATTACAGCAGGAGTTATAATAGGACTCTGGGAACTGTTAACTGACAAGGATACTCCCCAGGAATCCTAAACCGCAGAAAAATCAAAAAAATGAATATATTGTATTACAAGAGATGATGAAACGCCGCAAAAGCAGTGATGAATGAGAAAAAAATTGCACCGGAAATAAAAAGACAAAGGCTTTTAATTGAAGGCTATTATAGTGATATAGAAGTAAACGAAAATGTTATTAAAGATTACTTCTATACAATTTTAAATAACTTGAAATTAAAAGCATATGGAGAACCAATAATTTTTTCTCCTGAAGGTATGGGAAGCCCGGAAAATCAAGGTTATGATGCGTTTATTCCTCTTATAGATTCTGGAATATCTCTCTATATTTGGACGAATTCAAAATTTTTATCTGTAGTGATTTATACTTGCAAAAATTTTTCAGAAGAAACAGCTCTAAAATCTACAAAGGATTTCTTCAATATAAAAGAATTTTTATCTAAATCATTTTAAGGATTAATTTTAATTGCGAAGCATGCGGTGCTGTCCGCGTTTTCGCTGCGAAGCAGGAGCTTTAGCTCATTTTCGCAAACCGTTTTTGGTTAGCATGCAGGACCACCGGGGCAAAACATCGGTTTCTTAATGCCTGGTAATTTATCCCAATTTAGGTATCACTTTACATCTTGGGTATCTACAGTCATGTTTGACTTCATTAAGAAACTTTCCATTCATTATTAAACAATTTTTTATTGGCATGCTGGCATGAAAAACATGTATTAAGTTCCAGGAAAAACTTATTTGGGGAATCAGACAGGGTTTCGCCTATTTTCCCCCTGGGGTCGTTAACCAGCGCCGGGCACACATAAACACCGTCCTCGGCAATTACTCTTGTATTAGAGCAATCAAAGTTTTCAAGCGTACAGTTCTTTATATTTTCAGCTGTAACAAAATCGTTTTCTTCATAACCTGAAAAATTTTTTTCATACTCACCAGTTTTGAGCACAGGAATCGTTTTTAAATTTATTTCAGAAGGTTCAAAATTAAATTCTGATAAAAGATTGAAAAATCCGTTCCTGAATTCAGCTTCATCCTCATTCCACAAGTCTACAGCGCTAATTATAGGGTTAAACCCATTATTAACAAGGCTTTTAATACCATTTAATATCTTTTTATAACTACCTTTACCTCTTATCTCGTCATTTTTATGCTCTTTATAATGGTCAAGGCTTATTCTGAAGATAATTTCATAATCACTATCAATTTCAATCTGTCTTAAAAATCGCGCTTTTTTGTCATTAATAAGGGTGGCATTTGTAATTATATTCACGTTTGTATATTTTATACAAAATCTGATTATATTATTTATATCCCGGTGAAGAAGCGGCTCTCCTCCCGTAAGATAGATCTCCTCAAGCTCATTTTTATTTACCCTGTCCATTGCCTTTCGGATTTTTTCCAGATTAAGAAAATTTTTAGTTTTATTAGCGGGGTTACAACTTAAATAACAATGCCTGCATTTTAAATTACAAGTCAATCCGGTTATTTGAAGCCATAAATTATTAAGGTTGCTCATCTCAATGCATGGCGCTTGAAAGTTTAGACCCGTAAGCATTTTCTCCTCCTTTTATATTTACTGTCAAAGGTTTTAATTTTTTAACTTCCTGTTTATATTTTAATTTTAAGTAAACAAGTTTATATTCAAATAACTCTTTCAGCCAATGTTTAGTCATTACCCGGTTGGGTGATTTTAACGGAGGTAGAATAATGTTTAACCTAAACGGTTGAGCTATCGTAAAGAATAAAATATTGATATAATTGATAAAATTTGCAAAAATTATCAAAAAGGACAAACTGGGCGGATATTTTATAAAATATTGAAAAATAAAATTGACAATTCAGGTACAATAATTAAAAAGAATTCACTTGAAGAGTTGATATCATAAATTATTAATAGTTTTAAAATACATATATATAAAGATATAATGGATTTATCATTTAACAAATGAGGAAAGAGTGAAAAAATGTTTAAAAATCTTAGCTTAGAAGAAAAAATTAGAATAAAAACAAGAATTAACCAGCTTTTAACTTTTTTAATAGTATTAACGGCTATTGCAGGCGCTTATAGAATAAAGTTTTCAGGTGAAGATTCCTTGCTATGGTTTATTTTCATAATTGTTTTATCTTTCATCAGCATGGGAATAAACGAAATTTTAAAGAACTGGATTTATAATACAATTTCAGATAATGTTTGCAGCTCAATTGACTATACCAGTGTATCTTCAGGAAAAATAATCAGTGAAACCAGCCTCCAGGAAGATATTATTAATAAACACATTAAACTTTTAAAGAATTCAGTTGATTCCATAGAAAAACTAAAAAATTCATCCGTAAGAACAAGGCAAAGCGCAATGAAAGTTGCTGAAAAATCCAATATATCACTCGAGTTATCAGGAAAAGAGCAGCAATCGGTAGAAGCTAATATTGAAAAAATGAGTACTCTTAAACAGAAAATAGAAACCATTGCTGACTTGATTCTTGAATTAAGTGAACATATCCAGCAAATAGGAAGCATAATAGGAGTAGTGGAAGACATTACCGAGCAGACAAATATGCTTGCTCTTAACGCTGCTGTAGAGGCTGCAAGGGCAGGAGAACACGGAAAAGGATTTGCGGTGGTGGCAAGCGAAATCAGAAAGCTGGCAGATGAAAGTAAACAGGCCACCACAAAAATTTCATCCCTTATTTATGACATTCAGCAAGCGACAAATTCTACTGTCATGGCTACGGAAGAAGGGACTAAAGAAATCGACCTCGGAGTTGACCTGACCCAGAATATAGCCAAAAACATGGAAAAACTTAAACTAACTATTCAGGAAACAGTCCATTCCGTAAATGATATCCTTAATGATGCCGACCAACAGCTGGAATGCGCAACAGAAGTCCATGGCTCAATCACCCGGATTGACGAAGGGCTTGTTGAATCCTCCGCAAAAATAAAACACAGCATTAACGCTCTTAATGATTTGTTGAAAACTTCCGAAAACCTTAAAGAATATGTAATGGGAATAAATTATAAATCCAAAACTCCTTAAAAAGCCCCTTAAAAATGATTAATCAACACCCGGGCGGCGACCATTCAATTATTGATAATAAAAGGAAATTTTAATGGACTTTCTTGAACATGAACTTGAAGAAATTTTAAATATTTTCCGGGAAGAAAGCGAAGAGCAGCTGCAAAAGTTAAATAAAAACCTTCTGGCACTGGAGTCTAACCCTAAAGACTATACCGCAATATCAGAACTTTTTCGTGAAGCACACTCTTTGAAAGGAGCTTCCAGGATGATAGGACTGAATGACATTCAGTCTATAGCTCATAAACTGGAAGATGTTTTTGGAATGGCAAAAGAAGGCTACCTGGAAGTCACGTCTGAAATTGTTGACGTCATGTGCAGGGCTGTCGACTGTATAAGCTCTATTATCAGCGAATCTATCAGGACTATGGGAAAAGCGCAGGTCCCGGAAATTCAGGAGGTTTTAGACTCTCTTGATAAAGTAATAAAACAGGAAGCCCCCGGCGATTTAGCCAGGGAAAGTTCAAATGAATACTCAGATGAAGTTAACGCTGAAGAAATTCAAAACCAAATTGAAAAAGAGGTAAAAAAGTCAATAGAAAAACCCGTTCCCCAAAACTACGCAAATGAAGAAATTAACACCATTTTAACTTATATAAATGTAAATATTGAAAAATTAAAAGTATTTTCCACCAGCACAGACGCCCTTGAGGAATTTTTGTATTTTGTAAACAAGCTCTATAATTCCCTTGATTCAATTGACAATAACAGGCTAAAAGGCTTAATTGAAGATGTAAAAATAAAAATTGAAACAGCGCTAAGAGGAAGCGGTATCCTTGTTGATGATGAAGTTCACGAAATAGAAGACACATTTGACAATTTTATTAAACTATATGAACGTATTTCATTTATGGAAAAACCGGATTCAATAAATGTTCCTAAAGTTAATATAAAAACCGAACTTCCTGAGCCCGTACCGGAAAAACCGATTGAAGAAAACTCACCGGCAGAAGATAAAACTTTAGAAACACAGGAAGAACCTGCCGTGATTGAAAATATACCCGAAGAAACGCCCGTTAATATATCGCAAGAAGCCGATAAAGAAACGGAAATTAAAGAAGAACCCGTCGGGAAGAATATTGAAAACCCGGGATCTAAAAATTATGAAGATATAAACCGGATTAGAGAAAACATCAATATATTTTCCAATCATACTGAAGAAAACACAGGAAAATTTGAGGAAATTTTATTAAAAATAAATGCCATAACCGCAACAATAAATGATGATAAAGTAAGGCAAGTCCTGGAAAAAATTTCAGATTTTCTTGCGTTTTCAAAGGAAAAGGAAGCACCGATAAACCCGGATATGGTAAAAGTCCTTAAAGAAAGCTTTGATGAAGCCGTCAAAATGCTTAACCCATCCCCTGATGAGATAAATGAAGACCCGTCACTCATTATTCAGAGGATATCAGTGCTTAAACAAATGTTAAAAATGGCGGTTTCCAGAGAAGTCTCAAAGTCAGAAAATAAAACCGGCGAAAATAATGAAACTTTATCAAACACACCTGCGGAAACAAAACTCTCTCCCATAAAAAGAAATACAGAAATGTATTCCAAAAACAGGAATAATAATGAGACAACAAATAAGCCGCCTGATTTAAAATTTGGAGAGAGTAATACAATTAAAACGTTGAGAGTAGACACCCAAAAGCTTGACCAACTGGTAAACCAGACCGGGGAATTAATAATCGCTAAAATTAAAGCCAAGGAACACCTCTTGGATATAGAAAAAATGATTCGCTATATTGAGGAATGGCATAGAAAATGGACAAAAACCAGGCAATATTTCAGGTATTCAAATAAATACCCTCTTAAATCCCCTGATTCAAAGCTTTCATCCCTTCAATTTTCTCCCAATAAAAACATCAACGCTTTTTTAGAGGAAAATTCCTCTAAAATAAGCAGTCTAATGAATAAAATGAACGCTCTTTATAAAGTAATCCAGGAGGATGACGCCAGATTAAACCTTATAGTCAGCGGACTGGAAGAAAAAATTAAAAGCGTAAGAGTACTCCCCCTTGCAACGATATTTCATTTATTCCCGAGAATGGTCAGGGATATTGCAAGAGACAGGGATAAAGAGGTTGAATTTTTTATTACGGGAAGCGAAACCAGCGTTGATAAAAAGATCATTGAAGAAATCAAATCGCCTCTGATGCATATTATAAGAAACTCAATTGACCACGGCATAGAACCGCCTGAAGAACGTGCAGCCGCCGGCAAACCCCCGACGGGTAAAATGCTCCTGGCGGCATATCACCTGGAAAACAGCGTTCTTATAGAAGTAACTGATGACGGAAAAGGCATTGACGTCAATGCCATTAAGAAAAAAGTCCTTCAAAAAGAGCTCTTAACAAAAGAAGAGCTGGATACGATGTCTGAAGAGCAGGTTATGAACATAATATTCTGGCCCGGTTTTTCCACGGGAGAAACGGTAACAGACATTTCCGGAAGAGGAATAGGACTGGACATAGTCCATACAAAAATAACCCAGCTTAACGGCAATATAAGGGTAAAATCCTCCCTGGGCAAAGGCTGCCAGGTTTCTATACAAATCCCGGTAACAATGGCAACAATTAATTCTTTCCTCGTTGAAATCAACAGCCAGACTTTTGCAATTCCTACAAACTCCATAAAGACAACGCTTCTGGTAGATGAAAGCCAGGTTTTTTACAAGGAAGGGGAAAGAACAATCCTGGTAGATGACAAGACCGTCCCTATTTGCCCACTGTCAGAAGTGCTTGAGCTGCCGGACAGCCAAAAGAAATCAGATAAACTTGTTATTATCGTTGTTCAGGCCGAAGATGCCCAGGTTGGTTTTATAGTTGATAAGTTGGTCGGAGACCATGAAATCCTGCATAAAAACCTTTCAGCGCCGCTTTTAAAGGTAAGGAACGTAGCAGGTATTACAACTCTTGGCTCAGGAGACCTTTGTCTTATCCTTAATGTTAATGACCTTATAAAATCTACATATATGCGCTCCGGGAAGTTTGGAAATAAACAGGCCGCTTTAACCGCTGCTGCAGCGGAGGTTAACTCCAGAAAAAGAAAAGTGCTTGTAATAGACGATTCTGCCACTACAAGGATTTTACAAAGAAATATACTGAAAACTTCCGGTTATGAAGTAGATGTGGCTGTTAACGGGTTTGACGCCCTGGGTAAAACAGCTTCAACCCAGTATGATTTTATTATCACCGATGCTGAAATGCCTGAAATGGACGGGTTTGAATTGACAGAAAGACTAAGAAACGATGAAAAATACCAAAATATTCCCATTATAATAGTAACTTCGCTCACTTCCGAAGAAGACAGGCAAAAAGGAGTTAACGTGGGAGCAAATGCTTATATAACCAAGGGAAAATTTAACCAGGAAGAACTTCTTAATACTATGACAAGGCTTGAAAGTTGATTCAGCTAAAAAGGACCGAAATTTGATTACTAAACTGCGAGAAGAAAGTATTTACCGCATTTTTGAGAAATATGAATTAGAACCATCTCATGCCAGGCAGGTCTGTAAACTATCGCTAATAATTTTTGATAAGACCAGGGAAATACTCCACAGCCTGGGGGATAATGAAAGGGATATTCTTGAAGCGGCGGCTCTTTTGCATGATATAGGTTATTATATATCTGCCAAAGCTCATAACAAAAATTCCTATAAACTTATAGAAAAAGAAAAAATGCCCGGCTTTTCCGAAGTTGAAAAAGAAATTATCGGTAATATAGCCCGGTATCATAGAGGGAAACTTCCTAAAAAAAGTCATTCCAGGTATAATCGCCTATCAGGCAGTGAAAAATCAATCATCAATAAACTTGCCGCTTTCTTAAGGCTTGCAGATGCCTTTGACAGGTCGCACTGTAATGTTATTAAGGATATCGACTTTATCTATGACTCATTTTGCCAGAATTTAACGGCAATTTTGATGCTGAACATCCCTTACTGTTCAGCGGAAATAATCAAGGCAAAAGATAAAAAAGACCTTTTTGAAAAAGAATTCAGTATTAATTTAAAGTTTGAAATTACTAAACTCTATTAAACTTGAATTGCTAAATAACTCGAATCTCTAAATAATTTGCAAAAGCGAAAATTTTACAACCCACCCCCAACCCCTTATTCCCCTACAATTTAATGCACAATATTTTTGTGACTAAAATTCTAATGGCTTTTATGAAAAACGACCTGAAAGCTCTTCTGGCAATTTGAAATATGCTGATATCAACTCTAAAAACGTTGGTGAATTTTTTTCAGACTAACAAGTTT
>JANQIY010000155.1 GCA_028281965.1 Candidatus Gastranaerophilales bacterium | reverse complement strand
GCCTCTTTTCCACCTACAGGGTGGCTGTGCGCGACAGCGGGAGCTAACGCAGTAGCTCATTCATGGGTGGGTTTTGGCAAATGTTGCATACATGCAATTAGCAACTCGAGTTTATTAAACTCATAAATATTAAATTATGCTAGACTTAAAAAGTAATTCAGTAATCAATTACTGCCATAATCAATCATAGCCTAGACTTGAAATTGGAAAACTGTCTACGGTGACTATAAATATGAAAAAAGAAATTCTTGATAAATATAAAAACCGCTCTGAAGTAATAAAAGCCCTTGCTCATCCTGCAAGATTATTTATGCTGGATTATCTGTCTGATGGAGAAAAATGCGTTTGTAAGTTCACTGAAGAACTAGGACTTGACCAGTCAACAGTATCCAAACATTTAGCTGTACTGAAAAATTCAGGGCTTGTAGCTTTTGAAAAAAGAGGGCTTAATGTATACTACAGGCTTAAATGCCCATGTATTCTGAATATTTTTGACTGTATTGAATCTGTAAATAAGCCTGAAAAGTAGTAAACAGGTTAATTTATACCGGATAAAAAATTTTTTAAAATTTATATGGCAAAATTACCATATAGTAATATATAATATTTTTAAGTAGGATTTAAAAGGAAAATTTATGGACTGGAAAAAAGAGTTAAAACCCCTTATAGCGATTGTCTCAATATTTTTATTGTTCTTTTTTCTACCTGTAGAAAGTACCCGATTTAACAATGCAATAATGGAATCCTTGCATCTTGCAAAGTGGTACGCTCAGGAACATGTATTATTGTGTTTAATTCCGGCATTTTTTATTGCAGGTGCAATTGCTGTATTTATTAGCCAGAATTCAGTAATGAAATATTTAGGAGCGAAGGCTAACAAAATACTTGCTTATGGAGTGGCTTCTATTTCCGGAAGTATTTTAGCTGTTTGCTCCTGCACGGTTCTTCCATTGTTTGCAGGGATTTATAAAATGGGAGCGGGTTTAGGCCCGGCAACCGCTTTTCTTTATTCGGGACCGGGGATCAACGTTTTAGCAATTATACTTACTGCAAGGATATTAGGCTTTGAGCTTGGCGTTGCTCGTGTTATCGGCTCTGTAATCTTTAGTGTGGCTATTGGTTTAATAATGTATTTTATTTACAGGAGAGAAGAACAGGAAAAAGCAACAGCGCAGGCATTAATGCCTGAACCTGAAGTTGCAAGACCGCTCTGGCAAAATGCATTATTTTTTGCTGTAATGATTGCAATTTTAGTTTTTGCTAATTGGGGAAATCCGCAAACAGATGCAGGATTTTTCGCTATAATTTTTGAGTCAAAATGGCTTATTACCTCTGTATTTGCTGTAGTATTTGCATTTATGCTCCCTAATTTTATAAAAAGCAGAGATGAAAGCAACGAATGGCTCAGTTCAACATGGGGGTTTGCAAAACAGATAATGCCTTTGCTATTATTTGGAGTTTTAATTGCAGGGCTATTACTCGGAAGACCCGGACATGAAGGACTTATCCCATCTGAATGGATAACAATGTTTGTTGGTGATAATTCCTTACTGTCAAACTTTTTTGCTTCTGTTACGGGTTCTTTTATGTATTTTGCAACGTTGACAGAAGTGCCGATTTTACAGGGGTTAATAGGAAACGGTATGGAAAAAGGGCCTGCCCTTGCTCTTTTATTGGCCGGTCCTGCCCTGTCTCTTCCTAATATGCTTGTTATCAGGAGTATTATGGGGACACAGAAAACGATAGTCTTTGTTTCACTGGTTGTCACAATGGCAACAATAGCCGGGTTTATTTACGGGAATTTATTTTAGGGAAAGGAAGAATAATGAAAAAGATACAAATTTTAGGGACTGGTTGCCCAAAGTGCGAGAAGTTAGCCGAACATGCCAGGTTAGCAGCAGAAGGTATTGGAATTGAATTTGAGATAGAAAAGGTAAAAGATATTACTGAGATTATGAATTTGGGCGTAATGATGACGCCTGCTATTGCAGTTGACGGAGAAGTAAAATCTTCGGGGAAATTGCTCTCAGTTGAAGAAATAAAGGAGGTATTAAATGGTTAGGAAAATTTTACTATCCGGGCTTTTGATAGCTCCTATGCTTTTGCTAATGGGGTTTAAATTTGTTTTTCCCTGGGATAATAAACAGGAAAGGAACATTGTACCAGTCAAAGCTGAAATTCATCAACAAGAAGGCATAACAGTATATTATTTCTATGCAAAACCAAGGTGTATAAGCTGTCAAAAAATTGAAAATTATACTCAGGAGGCTGTTACCTCATTAAGCAATAGTAATGTTGTATATAAAGCTGTTAATCTTGACTTGCCTGAAAACAAACATTACTACAAAGACTATGGGCTTTACACAAAAGCTGTTGTTTTATCGCAAGTTCATGAAGGTAAAGAGATTAAATCAAAAAACTTAACTAAAATCTGGACAAAATTAAACGATGAAAAAGCTTTCAAAGAATATATAAATAAAGAAATTACTCAATTCCCGGGAGAATAAGATGAGTTTTGTATGGTTATCCGCCTTATGGTTAGGTATATTAACATCAATTAGTCCTTGTCCTCTGGCAACGAATGTTGCGGCTATATCCTTTATCGGTAAAAACGTCGGAAGTTCGTCCAACGTTCTTCTTGCAGGATTAATTTATTCATTAGGAAGGGTTTTAAGCTATATTCTTGTCGGATACCTTATTATTACAGGAATATTATCAGTTCCTGCAGTTGCTAACTTCCTCCAAAAATATATGAGTATTGCTTTAGGTCCAATATTGATTTTTGTTGGAATTTTGCTTTTAGGATTAATCAAATTTAACTTTTCTAATAATCTTGTCAACGACAAAATTCAAAAAAAAGCCCGGGATTGGGGCATCTGGGGAGCAGGTTTATTAGGCGTTTTATTTGCTCTTTCGTTTTGCCCTACTTCAGCAGCTCTTTTCTTTGGAAGTTTAATACCTTTATCAATGCAAAACAACTCTAATATACTATTTCCGTCAATTTACGGCATTGGAACAGGCTTACCCGTTATCCTGTTTGCTTTTGTAGTTGCCCTGAGCATTGGCTCAGTTGGAAAGTTTTATAATAAAATTACCATTTTTGAAAAATGGATGAGAAAAATTACCGGTATAATTTTTATACTGGTAGGTATTTATTACACTTTAACCTACGTACTTGGAGTTTCAATATGAAGAATAAATATCTTTTGAAAATTGCTGGTATATCAGGCTGGTTGTTATTGGCAATGCTCGTATTTTACTTTGTTAGCGGTTATGCAATTGTTCATAAGTATGGACTTGATAGTATTATGAGCAACTCGCAAGCCTGGTTCTGGCATAAATACTTAACTATTCCGTTTTTCATCTTTCTAATACTTCATATAGTGCCATATTTTATTGTAAGAAAGCAGGTTAAAAAGTTTCTGGTTATTTTAACAATAGTTTTGGCATTGCCTATAATGAGTTCTTTTGCAATAGATCAGTTTCAAAAACCGGAAGTAAAGCCACCAGCTAAAACAGGTCAAGAAAATAAAGTAATTAAATGCCCTAACTGCCCAAGAGGCTGCATTATCAAAGAAGGGGAAACCGGCGAATGCGGGCAATATAAAAATATTGACGGTAAATTACAGCCCAAAAAGCAAAGCTCAATGTAATGGTATTACCCGGATTGGGCTGCAAATGCTAAATACAACAAGCCAATAAATGTTCTTGATACTGAGAGCGCATTAGGCAGGTATGCGCTTAAAATTAAAGGGCGGTGATTAAATTCTAAGGAAGAAACAAAAAATTCTTATGTAAAATTTTCAAAAATATTCCTTATTAAATTTTTTCGGTCGGTCGCTCGACCGAAGGGAGGGAAGCGAGACCA
>JANQIY010000139.1 GCA_028281965.1 Candidatus Gastranaerophilales bacterium | reverse complement strand
GGAGGGAAGCGAGACCAAAGAAAAAATTGGGTGGGTGGAGGGAGAATGAATTTTTGAAAATTTTAAAAACACTTAAGTTTTTATTGTTTACTCCTTATCTTCAAAATTTATAGCTTTATACAGCCGGCTCAGGATTACATAAATGTTTATTTTCTTATAGGCTCTAAACTTTAGCCGGGAGATCTTCGGTTACAGAATATACGATTATTTGTACTTCTGCGTATAAAGCTCCAGGTTTAGTATTTACAATTCTTACATTGCCGGGTTTTAATATTACGTCCCCGCCAAACTGGGGATAAATCATTTCAAAATTTGCTTCAAAAAACTCCGGGCTTAAAAGGCTTCCTCTCATTTTTTCAGGAGGAATAACCATCATAAGAGTACTTTCCCTGACAAGTCCGTGGGTTTTTACAAGATATTCGACTTCCTGTCTTAAACTTACTATGTAGTCAGCGGTCGAAGTTCCAAAGGCTTTTTTCAGGGTTTCATAGTCCTGTAAATTATTTCGTGAAATTTTATTGTTGATGCTTACTGTGGAGTTATTCTCAACCGGCAGAGGATTGGCGGTTTTAGCGTCATTTCTGGCAATGGAATGCTTTTGCTTTTCATTTTCAAGAAAAGTCCCGTCTTCATAGGGCTCATCTTCCCAGTTAAATAGGAAATCTATTATAAAAGCGATTATTTGCTTTATAATATCCCAGATTACCTGCCATATATTATTTTTTTGTGTTTTATCTTCTATCATAATTGAATCTTCTTAAACTCTGGCTTTTTGCTATTATTAATTATATCTTTTATATATACTTATAAATATAAAAACAAATATGTCAAAAAAATTGCGTATTTTTTATAGAAATATGATATTTTAGTTTAGAGTCTATCCGGTAAATAATTTATAGACAGAACCGAGCAAACACCTGTCATTGCGAGGCGGCGCTTCGCGCCGCCTCGCAATCTGTCCGGTTAACATTATTTCAACCCATTTAGATAGATTACCACGTCGGGCAGAATAACGTTTATATCCAATACTCAGGCTTATTTGCATGCCCTCTTCGTAAATGACATTGGTCGTTTATTGTTTTATTTTCCAGATAGGTTCTTAAATACTTTATATATATATTATAAAATATTGAAATGATAAGTTGCTGATCTTTAAGGTTTTTTTATAGTTTTAAACCCTCACCATACCTACTGACTTTGCGTTTATATTTGTGGAAACTTCATTATACGACATAACGTTGATTTGCGGAAAAGTTCTTTCCAGAAGACGTCTTAACGCAAGTCTTATGACGGAACTGCAAAGGATTACAGGTTGGTTTCCGGTGGTTTTTATAGAATTTTCAATTTCAACGTTAAGTTTGTTTATTAATTCCCTGGTAAAATTGGGGTCAAGCGACAGACTCTGTCCGTCCTGGCTTATTCCTTTTGCTATCGTATTTTCAGCTTCTGGAGAAATTGTAACCGCAACAAGTTCGCCGGCTTCGCTCAGGTTTTGCTTGCAGATACTTCTTGATAAAGCCATCCTGCACTGTTCTGTCAGGTAGTCAGGATTTCTGTTAGTCCTGTGGTAGGTGCTTATTGTCTCAAGAATTGTCTGTAAATCCCTTATAGATACTTTTTCCCTTAATAAATTTTGTAAAACTATATGTATATCAGCCACAGTAATTGTATTATCCTTGAAAATGTCATTTACAAAGGTTTCTGAATGTTTTTTCAAGTTATCTACCAATGACTGGACGTCAGACCGGGTTAAGATTTCCGCTAAATTTTTCTTGATAACTTCAGTCAAATGAGTGGAAACAACTGCAGAAGGGCTTACTACGGTATAGCCGACGGATTCCGCGTATTCTTTGTCTTTTTCGGTAATCCAGAGCGCAGGCAGGCCAAAAGCCGGTTCAACAGCGCTAATTCCTTTTAGTTTCGGATCATCATTGCCTGTCCCGGCGTTCATTGCAAGGAACCTGTCAGAATGGACTTCCCCGAATTCAATCGGGATTCCCCTGAATTTTACCTGGTATGAATTTGGTCCAAGCTGGAGGTTATCCCTGACGCGGATTGACGGCAGGATTATGCCAAAATCCATGGCTGTCTGGCGCCTTATCTGGGCTATTCTTTCCAGCAAATCACCTCCCTGGTCAACTTCAAGGAGTGGAACAAGCCTGTAACCTATTTCTATTTCAATGGGTTCAATGGTTAAAAGCTCCATAACGCTTTCTTTGGAAGCTTTTTTCTTTGTTCTTTTAGTTTTTTTGGCTTCCATGTCGGTAAGTTGTTTTTGTTCTTCTTCCTTTTTTTCCTTTTCTTTTTGTTTCATAAAACTTACAAAGCCAAGGCTGCCGCCGATTATAAAAAACGGTACGGCAGGGAGTCCGGGAATCAGTCCAAATGAAATTAAAAGCCCTGAAACAATGCCTAAAATCCTGGGATCGCCAAACATCTCCGCTTCAATATCCTTGCTGAGCGATTTTTCTTTTCCGCCTGCCCTTGTGACAATAAGACCTGTAGATGTTGAAATAATAAGGGCGGGCAGCTGGGAAACCAGTCCATCACCTACTGTCAGGATTGTATAGGTAGCAACGGCTTCGGCAAAACCCATTTTAAGCTGTACAAGCCCGATTATCAGGCCGCCTATTATATTAATCGCCGTAATGATGATCCCGGCAGTGGCATCTCCTTTTACAAACTTGCTTGCACCGTCCATTGTCCCGTAAAAATCAGCTTCACTCTCTATATCTTTTCTTTTTTTCTTTGCTTCCTCTTCGGTTATTATGCCTGAGTTCAAGTCAGCGTCTATGCTAAGCTGTTTACCCGGCATCGAGTCCAGTGTAAACCTTGCGGCAACTTCTGCAACCCTGCCTGCGCCGTTTGTAATAACCATAAAGTTAATTATTACCAGGATTATAAAGATTATAATACCTACAATGTAGTTTCCTCCGACAACAAAATTTCCAAAAGCGTTGATAACTTCTCCTGCATTAGCTTCCAGAAGGATCATCCTGGTTGTGCTTACGTTAAGGCCCAGCCGAAATAGTGTTGCTATCAGGAGAATTGTTGGAAATGACGAGTATTGCAGCGGTTCTGTGGTATAAAGACATACCAGCATTATTATTATTGCAAGGGAAATATTACAGGTAAGCAAAATATCTAATACTATCAAAGGAAGCGGTATAAGCATCATTGCAACAATTACTACAAGGCCCACAGCCAGTAAAATATCGTTATTTTGCACTATATCCTTTATTTTAGAGAGGTTCATTAAAACTTCTTCCCTTTATTTGTCCTGTAAACAAACGCCAGCACTTCGGCGACCGCCACGTACAATTCAGCAGGTATCATTCCATCTAATGGTACAATCTTATACAGGGATCGGGCAAGTGGCGGGTTTTCAACAACAGGAATATTGTTTGCTTCCGCAATTTCCCTTATTTTAAAAGCGACATAATCCACGCCTTTTGCTACAACCTGCGGAGCTGGGGCCTTGCTGGAATCATACCTTATCGCAACCGAATAATGAGTAGGGTTTGCGACCACGACGTCAGCTGAGGGAACAGCGCTCATCATGCGCTGGCTGGCAAATTTCATCTGCTGCCTTCTTATATGGCCTTTGATTTTAGGGTCACCCATTGCGTTTTTGCGTTCGTCTTTAATCTCCTGCTTGCTCATTTTAATTGATTTTTCATACTCGTAATCCTGGTATATTTTGTCTATTATTCCCAGGATTAGCAGGATTATACATATAGTAATGATTAACTCGAGCAATATTTTGCCCATAACATCCAGCCCTACTTGAGGGTGGGCTCCTAATAAAGAAATCACTTCCAGCTTATGTTTATCTATGATATAAATTCCGACCCCTCCGACAATGACCATCTTTGCCAGTGATTTCGCCAGCTCTACCATGCTTTTGAGGTTAAAGAACTTTTTAAACCCTTCCATTATCTTCATTGGACCCAGTTTCGTAATATCAGGCTTTATGGCCTTGATTGAAAGAAGCGGCCCTATCTGGGCAAAATTCACCACGATACCCGCAATTACCATAATAGCCATTATAGGGATTAAAATAATTATAATTTCATTAAGGTAAATCATCAGAAACCCAAGGATGTTTTCTCTTGTGATTAACTCAGGGTTTAAGCTTTTAAATAAAGAGGCGGCTATGTATTTAAATCTGCTAAAAATAAAAGGGAAATATACAAAAAGAATTAAAAGGCCAAAAAGCAGGGTAATTGATGAGTTCAAGTCCTGGCTTTTGGAAACCTTTCCTTCCTCTCTTGCTTTTTCGCGCCGCTTGGGCGTCGCCTTTTCCGTCTTTTCGTCAGCCATAACTTTTCCTTATGAGATCATAAAAATTCCGTTTAAATCAGTAAGCAGTCCCTTAATAAAATGTATTAAATATACGCTTGTGGCTGGCAGAAGCATTGCCATCAAAGATAGTCCGACATAAATTTTAAACGGCATTGCCACCATAAAAATGTTCATCTGGGGCAATATTTTTGCGATAAAGCCCATTAGTATCGTAATTAACAATAAAATCTGGAAAATCGGCATAACCAGGCTAAATGCTGAAACAAAAAGCTGACTGAAAAAGAAAATTAATTTTTGTATAATCGGGCCCGCAAATTCAAAATTCATGCCTACAGGTATTGATAAGAAACTCTCATAAATAGTTGAAAACAGCCATTGATGACCATTCAGGTAAATAAAAATCATGCTGGCAATAAACAAATAAAGTTGACCTACAATAGGCGCCTGAACCCCGGTAACAGGGTCAAGCGCCATGGCAATCGCCAATCCCATTTGCACACTTAGCAAATGTCCGCCCATTTGAATCCCCGTAAAAATTAACGAGGCGCTAAAGCCTATCATTATTCCTATCGTTAATTCCTTTAAAAGCAGCACAGTTAACATTACAATGTCTGTTGGTATCGCAAAGTCAACACTTTGAAGAACAAAAGGATACATTATAAATGCGCAAAGCGCAGCCAGTCCTATTTTTATCGGGCCTGGAAGCGGAAAAGTAGAAAACAACGGAGCTGTCGCAAGCATTCCCGACAACCTCGCCAGTACAAGGATAAAAACAATTATGCTTTTCGTTGAGAAAAATATTGAAAGGTCCTGATTCATTTTTACCTTACATTTATTATCATAGTTGTAAACAGTTCATGGACGGCTTTAATATACATATCCGTCATCCATGGGGCCATAAACATTACCGTTAGTATTCCCGCAAGAATTTTAGGCACGAAGGTAAGGGTTGCTTCCTGAATTTGTGTTACGGACTGTAATATCCCCACAGATAAACCGACTCCCATACTGGCAAGCAAAACAGGCCCTGAAAGCTTTAAAATCAGAACCAATGTCGTATTTAATACGGTTAAAAATTCAGCTTGTTCCAATTTACATTCCTCTTTATCTCTTTAACCTATAATTTTTATAAAAAACCCGCCACCAGGGATTCTGCTATGAGATGCCAGCCGTCTACCAGTACGAATAGAACTATCTTGAAGGGAAGGGATATCATAACGGGAGGCAAAAACATCATTCCCATAGATACAAGGATACTTGATATAACTATATCTATAACAAGAAATGGGATAAATATAATAAAACCTATTTTAAACGCTATTTTTAATTCGCTTATGACAAACGCCGGCATTAAAACATAAGTGGGAATGTCATCTATAGATGAAGGTTTATCTATCTTTGCCATTTTTACAAACAAAGCAAGGTCGCTTTCTGAGGTTTGCCTGAACATGAAATCCCTTAGCGGCTCAAGTCCTCTTTGCAAAGCTACTTTTTGCGTAATTTCATTTTTCATGTATGGCTGGAATGCCTGTTCATTAATTTTGCTTACGGTAGGAGCCATTACAAAAAAAGTAAGCATCAGGGCAAGCCCGACAATTATCTGCTGGGGCGGAAGCTGGCCTACACCTATTGCCCGGCGGGCAATTGCAAGGACTATCACCATTCTCGTAAAAGACGTTGTAAGTATAAAAATACTTGGAGCGAGGGTTAAAATGGTCAACCAGATTAAAATCTGGAGGCCTTTGCTAAATTCCTGGGGAGTAGATGCTTCTCCCACGGAAATATTTATATTTGGCATGCTAACCTGGGCTTTAGCCGACATTGTCCCGGCAATAAAGAGAATTAAAACGCAAAAAAGTATTTTATAAAACTTTCCCGCTAAATCTTCACGAGTTAACAAATTCCCCACAATTTTTCTCCAGCTTTTTTATCTTTATCAAACAAATTTTACGGGTAATATTATCATTTTTCAGGATTTTTTTTATTTATTCATCAATCCCGGGATTTATTTAAGCTTTATTGACAGACCATAAATAATTTTTATGATTTAACAGGTTTATTTTATATTTTTTACTGTGTTATAGCAAAAACTTGACAGAATCTTAACAGTAAGGAAAAACAAAAAGTTTTCGTTTTTAAAAGCTCATTCATGCCAAAAAAATTATAGAGAATCGAGTTAAATAACAGCGGCGATAGCATGCTCCCTGATGACGTAGTGTTTTGAGACCGCTTCCGTAAATTCGAGTGCTTATTCAAGATTTAAGATTACAATTTCCGGGGGAACCATAAACCTTGCAGGAATTACTGTTGTCCCTAACCCGCTGCTGACAAAGATATGACGGTTATCATATACCACATGACCCTTTAAAAATCTTTTTCCAAACCTCGAAGGAGTCACTAACCTTACAAGAAAAGGGACATAAATCTGTCCTCCGTGTGTATGGCCTGATAAGGTAAGGCTTACTCTTTCAGGAACGGCCTCAAAGATGTCCGGATTGTGAGAAAGCAACAGCACAGGGTTGTCTTTATCGTCAATTTGGTTTATGACTCCTTTTAAATCGGGGTATCCTGTATCCAGATCATCAATTCCGGCTATCCAGATGCTTTTTTCTCCTATAGTAAGTTTTTTAGCCCGGTTTTCCAGGAGTCTTACTCCTGCCTGTCTTATAAAATACTTTATTTTATTTCTTACTTCCCAGCTTTCGTGGTTTCCAAAGATCGCAAATATTCCGTATTTAGAGCTGAAGTTTTTAAAATCAACCAGATAATGCAGGTATTCAGGGTGTTCCGAAGAGACGTTAACATAATCTCCTAGTAAAAGTACTATATCAGGATTGTAAGAGTTAGTCCTTTCAATTATTCTGGCCAGGTTTTTTCTGTCCATATGGCCAAAACCTATGTGAAAATCTGTTAAAACAGCTATTTTAAAATTTTTATGCTCTTTATGCCAGTGAGGGATATTAATAGAGACTTTTCTTTCCATTAAAATCCCCGGTTCTATAAGAAATCCCCAGACAGTAACCAGAATAATCCCTGTAGTTATAAAGAAAATACCCGGACGTTTAACACTTTTTTTCAATTTTACTCTATCCATCTAAAACTTTTTACCGAATCCTGTTTATAAATGTCTCCGTTGATTTGTACGGCAAAGCGCCTGAATTTCTGATCATTGCTAAGCTCCAGTACCGGGATTTTATTGAGGCCGGGAATAAGATCTATCATGCCTTTTTTGCCGGGAGTTGCGGGAAGAAAACCAAGTCCCGGGATGTAGTCTATAAACTGGTTTATGGAAACACTTCCTACAGGGCCCAGCATTCCGCTAATGTTCCTGGATAACCTTCCTAAAACCTGAATATCGCCTTTATTGGTCAACATATCCAGCTTGCCGGAAATGTAAAGGCTCAAAATCTTTCCTGAAGAGGTAATATCATCAGTATATAAAACTCCGTCCTTCACGTAAATCTTTCCTTTTAATGTTTCAAAATGGCCTGTTTTTTTCGGGGCAATAAGATCAATAATATTATTCAGGTTAAGTCCGCCTATTCCGCTTTGAATCACGTTAGAAGCCCTTAAAAGATACTCAAGCGAGCCCAGTCTCACCAGATGTCCTTTTTTAATCTCAAATTCCGCATAACCATTTGAGTTTGCTATTAATTCCTGATAATTTTTACCCCTGGTTGAAAATCTAATATTGCCGTCAAGAGTTCCATACACTTCATCAGGAAGCGTCAGTAACGCAGTGACAAGCGTATTTCCCTGCATTTGCCTGAAATCAAAGGAAGCTGACATTTCCCCGGTATTGAAATTATAATAAAGATTACCCTGTCCTTGTCCCTGTGCTCCCTGCATTTTAACTTTTGAAACGGACAATAACCAGTCCGGCGTAAAATTAAAGCTTGCATTTACATCGGCAACGTCCATTTTATTCATAATCATTTTATCTGCAACCAGCTCTCCATCAGTTATTACAAGCAGCGGGAGACTTTCCTGCCGCTTTTCGGAATATTTTCCGGTAAATATTTTAACCATCTCATCGATATTGAATAACCGGGAATTTATTTGCAGATTTTTAATCAGCATAGGCGTTTCAAACTTTGTATCGATTCTGGCTTCTATATTCATCAGGGATTCACCTATGTTAACCCCCGTAATTTCAAGATTAATATCTTTTTTATCAAAAATAAGGTTAATTGATTCTATATGAGTATGGTAATCAGGAATGGCAATATCCTGAAAAATGGTAATACCTTTAATCTCAGGATTTGCGACATGTCCGTTTAGTTTTAGGTCCGTTTTGAAATTGCCTCCGGAAAAGAAGTTCCTGCAGCCGTTGTTAAGCAAGCAACCCAGGGAAGGATTAAATAGTCTTGTACTGATTGAGTTTTGATCATTTGTTTTAATAGAAAAATTCTTAAATTCAGGGTTTTTAGACTTTATGTTATCTATAACACCCTGGATATTAATTAAATTTATAAACCCTTCGTAGTTTTTATCTTCGTCAGATATCCGCACCAGCTTCTCGGCGGAGTCCGACATATCAACCCGGAGCCTTTTTACTTTCAGGCTGTCTTTATTGCCCGTAGCTTCCAGCGAAATCAGCCTTACCTTGTCATGAGGCAGGCCAATGTCGGTAAGGTAGTTCAAGTAACTGCCTTTTTCCAGTACCATCTTCCCAAAAACATTCCAGTTTTCTATGTTTCCTTTCACATCAAGGTTAAATGGAATAATTCCTCCGGCTTGTAAGGGTAAATCAGTATAAAACCTGATTTTATCTATGTCATTATGGTTCAAGTCAATGTTTAAGGCTAAATTAAACTCGGGTTCTTTTTTATAATCCTTTATAAAGCCGTTTATATCAAACTCCGATTCGGAAAATACCCCTCTTAAAAAATCCAGGTCTATTTTATTATTAGAAAATAGCGCTTCTCCTTCTTTTATAAATACAAAAGCGTCATAAGGCTTGTAGACAGCGGAAATTCCGTTTGGAGCAAGCTTAACGCTTATATTATCAGGCTTTGCATCTATAAGAATTTCCATCATTCCGTGAAATTCGTCAAATTTGGAAAGGGCTTGTCTGGCTTTTTCAGGTATTAAAGGGGCTTTAATAAAATTCTTTATTTTTGAGAAGTCAAACTTATCTACATTAAGCGTAAAATCCGGCACCAGCGGTTTTTTTTCTTCAATGAAGGCTTTGAGGTTGGAAAAACTACCGTTAAAACCAAACCCAATATCCTCGGAAAACCCTTTAAGGTTATAGGCATTTACCTTATCAGGAGTTATTTCCAGTTTTCCCCCGTTAACTGATACCGGAATTCCTATTTGTATCTGGGTAAAGGTTGCGTTCATGTTTTCAAAAACCAGGTTTTTAAGGGAATTTCCCTCAAGATTACCTTTTAAGTTAATTTCTACGCTGCTTGTGCCTTTTATTTCCGTATAATCCCTGACAAAATCTCTAACATTTTCCAATATAGGTGACTCTATTAAGAAATTCCTGGCAGAGTGCAGGTTAACAGTGTCAGAAACCAGCTTTAAATCGGCATAGAGGTTTTTATCTATGGAACCTGTGACCTTTATCCGGCTGTCGTAAATGTTGACAAGGGTTTCCTTAAAGTATACATTTTCATTAACAAACTCAAACCGGCCTTTCACTTTTTCAAACCAGCCGCCAAAGCCTTTATAGCGGATCAAAGCATTGCTAAAGATGAATTTTCCTGAAGTTTCAAGGTTATCCCCGCTGCCTTTGATGTGAATTCTGGCGTCTGCTTCGCCTTTAGCCTGCAAAATATCTTTTAATGCCTGTTTTGCCTTGACCAGCATCGGGCTGGTGTTTACAAACCTCAATCCGTTATCAAGTTTCAGCTGCGGAATATGTATTATTACATCGGAATACCCGTCAAGGGCCGTATAACCTGATGGGGAAATTTTCTGGTTTTCAACATATACCGTAATGTCGTCATAGTATACTTTTTCCCCCATGAACCTTACTTTTCCCCTGATATTTTCCCCGGGCTTTGCAAGTGTGGCGTATTTTACCTCCATTCCATCGGCCTGGACGTATCCTTTTATTTTTACGTCGTCAAAACTGCCTGATATATTTATATTTAGCCTGCCGCGGCCTTTGAAATCCATATTTTTTACGGGGCCTACCTTTATTTTAAAGAATTCCCTGGCGGTAAAAAGAATTTTCCTGACCCGGGCAAAATCAACCGGGCCGGAAGTTATATCCAGATTTAGCGTCTTTTCTTTAAACGGCGCAATTCTTCCTTTTACAGTGATAAAATTTTCCTTATCAGTAAAAATTCTGTTTTTGATAACAATTTCCGGGCCTAAAAAGTCTACTTTCCCCGAGCTTGCAGGAGTGTCTTTAAATCCTCCGCGCATGGTCAGGTTATTATAGTAAATTAGCCCAAACATCTGCGGTTCATTAACATATCCCTTTATGGAAAAGTTGCCTGAAACGTCAGCTTTTACCTGGTTTTTCAATATATTTTTAAAATGCCGGCGTTTTAGCTTAACCGATTTAGGAAATAACTGCGCAAGCGCGCGGATTTTTGTTTTGGACAAACTGATTTTTAAATCCAGGTAGTTATTTATTGCCTTATTTCGGTAATTTTTAATTTCACCCGAGTTTTTTATGTCCAGGTCTTTTCCCTTAATTTTTAAAAAATCAAAAAATATCCTGTTGTTATTGTAATATCCTTTACTTACCAGGTTAAGCTCTCCGGCATGGTTTGAAATAACGCCTTTTTCCGACAATTCCACTTTTATATCTTCAAAAACCGAGTCAATGAAAAAGTAATTTTTGCCAAACAGTTTTTCCTGAAATTCAAAATCAAATTTTACATCTCCTTTTTTAGCAAGTGAAATAAACTGCACGGAAGATGCGGCGTTAATATACGGGAGAAGCAAGTCCGGTTCAAGGTTGGTAATTTTGCCTTTTAGTCGAAGGTTTTCCTTTTTGAACAAAGGTAAATCAGAGGAAAAGATAATATCGTAAGCAATATCCGGCTTGTTTTTAAAAACCGCCGCGCCAACCGCATAAGCCTTTATAAAGCTGCCGGGCCTAAAATTGGTAAGTTTGATTTTTTCACCTTTAAATAGGTAATCTGCGGCTGGTTTAATGAATTCTTCCCGAAATTTTACATTGTAACCGTTAACTATAATATCAGCATTTGCAAGAGAGACCTTGTATTTGGGCTTTTCCGGCTTCATCAAAATATTGGAAACATTAAGCTTTCCGTTTTCCTGCCGGATAATTTCCAGATCCAGCTTGTTTATACTGATTTTTTTTAAATCAACCCTGTTATTAATAAGCGGAAAAAGTGAGACTTCTAAATAAGAATCCTTTGTCAGGATTAATTTACTCTTATCAGGGTTTAATATAGTCAAATTATCAGTGCTTATCCTGGCCCTAAAATTCCATGTAAGCTTTATAGTAAGATCTCCAAGCTCAAAAGGATAAATAATCCTTCTATTTAGAGTTGACCGGATTTTTGATTCGTATTTATCAAAGTCCACAAATTTAGGAACGACAAAATAATATCCCAGGAAAAACAAAGCCAGAGGTATTAATATGCCTGCCAGAAAAAATATCTGTAAAAATTTTAATTTATTATTCATAAACTTTGATTATTAATTATTTAAATATAAAATTTTAATACACATTTAGTGAATTATACGTTACTAATAATGTTACTATATAGACAATATTTACTCTATTATTTATTAGTGACTCGAATTGTTAATTAACTCGAATCTCTAAATAATTTGTAAAAGCGAAAATTTTACAACCCACCCCCAACCCCCTCCCTTTAGAAGGGAGGGGGCTAGTTTGTTGTTTT
>JANQIY010000138.1 GCA_028281965.1 Candidatus Gastranaerophilales bacterium | reverse complement strand
CTCAAAAACAAAAGGAAAAATTTGCTTTATGTTCTTGACTTTAATCACACAATCTTCGCAAACAAATGTTGCATAGTCATATCCTGGCTTTTGGCTAATTAGCAACTCAAGTCAATAAGTTAAAATGTTATAAAAAGTTTTATTACTGGTCAAAATTCAGATAATTTTGTAGTATTAAAATGTAATATTTTTTATAAATAAGAATAAAGATTTATAGAAAAAATAATTAAGCTGGTAATTTTAGGAGAATTATATTTATGGTTTACAGGCTGGTAACAAGAAGCGATTTCGACGGGCTGGTATGTGCGGCTCTTTTAAGAGACTTGAGGATGATAAATGATATATTGTTCGTTCACCCCAAGGATATGCAGGATGGAAAAATAGAAATTACAGGCAGTGATATTACAACTAACTTGCCTTACGTAGAAGGAGTTCACCTGGCTTTTGACCACCATTTAAGCGAAACGATCAGGCTCAACGGAAAAGCTCAAAACCATATTATAGATCCTCTTGCGCCTTCGGCTGCCAGGGTTTTATTTAACTACTACGGGGGCGAGGCCAAATTCACCAGGAAATGGGATGAAATCCTGGAAGCCGTAGATAAAGCGGATTCAGCCAATTTTACCAGGGAAGAAATAATTAAACCCACGGGCTGGGTGCTTTTAAATTTCCTGATGGATCCCAGGACCGGGCTTGGAAGGTTTAGAAATTTCAGAATTTCCAATTACCAGCTAATGATGGACCTTATTGAAAAATGCAAAGAGCTTACTATTCAGGAAATTCTGGAACTTCCCGATGTGCAGGAGAGGCTGGAATTGTATTTTGGGCTGGAAAACAAGTTTAAAGACCAGCTTATAAAATGCTCAAAAATACATAATAATTTAATAGTCCCGGATTTAAGGGAAGAAGAGGTTATATATCCCGGAAACAGGTTTATGATCTATGCGATTTATCCTGAATGCAATATCTCAATGCATGTGCTCTGGGGGCTTAAAAAACAAAATACCGTATTTGCGGTTGGAAAATCGATACTTAACAGGACTTCTAAAACCAATATAGGAAAACTAATGCTTGAATACGGCGGAGGCGGGCATGAAAATGCGGGAACCTGTCAGATAGACAATTCCCAGGCAGAAAATGTAAAAAACAAGCTTATAGAGAAAATTAACAAGGATAAATAAAGAGAAACAATAAAAACTTCTTGCTTTTCCCTTCCGGTTTTTTACTGTTAAAACTCACTTTTCCGCCTATGGCGTAAGGCTTCAGTTTCTTAGTTTTCGGTAAAAATTCCCATTTTGCGAAACTTTTCATATTTATCTTTTTTTAACTTATCGGCTGATAGTCTGAATAATTCTTCAATTCCTGCTAATACTTGCTGTTTAATATTATCAGCTGCTAAATCCCAGTCATAATGAGCGCCTCCCGTTGGTTCCGGGATAATTTTATCTATAATGCCGAAATTCAAAAGGTTTTCCGAGGTGATTTTCAACGATTCCGCGGCTATACATGACATATCAGCGCTTCTCCAGAGGATAGAAGCGCATCCTTCAGGTGAAATTACGGTATATAAACTATGTTCAAGCATATAAACACGGTTAGCTACTGCTAAACCAAGCGCCCCGCCTGAGCACCCTTCGCCAAGAATCACCGAAATCATTGGAGTTTCAAGTTTTGCCATTTCCTTGAGGTTCTCGGCAATTGCAATCCCCTGGCCTGTCTGTTCGGCCTTTATTCCCGGATAAGCCCCGGGAGTGTCTATCATAGTTATTATTGGCAATTTAAACCTGTCAGCGTGGTAAAAAAGCCTGAGAGCCTTTCTATACCCTTCCGGTTGAGGCATTCCGAAGTTGTATTCGATATTTTCCTTTGTGGTTTTACCTTTTTGAGTTCCTATAAGCATTACTGAGCGGCCTTCTATCTGCGCAACTCCGCCTATGATAGCCCTGTCATCCGTTCCTGCCCTGTCGCCATGAAGCTCGGTCCAGTCTGTGGCTATCATTTCGACATAGTCAAGAAAAGTCGGTCTATTCTGGTGTCTCGCTATCAGGAGTTTTTGAGAAGGGGTAAGGTTAAGATAAAGCTGTCTTTTAAACTCATCAGCCTGCTCTACAAGGGTCTGAACCTGTGATTCAAGGTTCATCCCGGTTTCCTGACCCAGTTTTTTAAGTTCTTCGATTTTTTCTTCTATTTGAAACAAGGATTTTTCAAAATCCAGGGGTTTAGTTGTTTTAACCATATTCCTCTGCTCCTTAGAGTCTGTCTTACTTATTACTTTTTTTACAAGCTAACTTTTTCCCGCAAAAGCCTTAACTTTAATGTTTGCTGCCTGTAAGGATTCTGTATAAATTCTAACCAGTTTTTCAAGGGTATTTTTTAATTCATCTCTTTTGCAGACCATATCGACCTGTCCATACTTGAGAAGATACTCTGCTGTCTGGAAATCAGCAGGCAGTTTTTGCCTTATGGTTTGTTCTATAACCCTTCTGCCGGCAAAACCTATCCTTGCGCCTTGCTCTGCAATCACTATATCGCCAATTGTCCCAAAACTGGCAGTTACACCTCCAAAAGTAGGCTCTGTAAGGACTGATATGTAAAGTATTCTTTCTTCATTAGCTCTTGCAACTGCGCAGCTGGTCTTTGCCATTTGCATCAGGCTAAAGCAGCTCTCCTGCATTCTTGCGCCGCCGGAAGATGTGATTGCTATAACCGGGATTTTCCTTTTAATAGCTTCCTCTATGATTCTTGTAACCTTTTCACCAACTACGCTGCCCATGCTTCCTCCCATGTAACTAAAGTCCATCACGGCAGCAGCGGCTTCCCAGCCTTCAATCTTCCCTATTCCCGTTACTACAGCTTCATTAAGATTTGTTTTTTCCCTGGCTTCTTTCTGTCTTTGTTCATAGCATTTTGTATCAACAAACTCCAGCGGGTTTCCGGGGAAAATGTTACTGTTTATCTCTATAAATGAATCCTTATCAAACAGCTGTAATATGCGGGTTCTGGCTCCCAGCCTGAAGTGATAGTCACATTTGGGGCAGACATACATATTTTTTTCCAGGTCTTTCCTTGGTAATTGGGCGTTGCAGTTATAGCACTTTTCCCATAGTTTTGATAAGTCATCACCTGAAATTTTTGATTCCACCAGTGATGCGTCCAGTTGTTTTTTCTTTCTGTTTTCGAACCAGTCTTTTAAGCTCATTTTATATATTCCTCTTTACCCTGTCTTTTTTAAAACTAATACAAATATGCTCTCATTATCGCTGAATTACTCTTAATTTTTCAAATTCTAATGCGGAGCTTTCTGACCCTACCATCATATCAAATCCAAAAACTGTTCTTGCTCTTTCCACGTCATAGCCTATCTTGAATTTTAAATCGTCCGGGCCTACAAATACATAAATCTGGTTTTCAGTTACAAGCTCTTCTTCCCAGTTATCCTCGGTAAGGTTTAAGCTTGTCATATATCCAATGGATAGATAATCAGTAACTTCTACTCTTCCGTTAAAAACGAAATTGCTTTTTCCATATACGTATTCATCGAATAAAAAAGGTGTTTCTCCCTGGATTGCCCCTTGATAATAAGCTACCCGCAAATAAAATGGCCCTAAATTACTTGTCAAGCTGGGACCTGCCCTTGCAACTCCGTACGTATCCCCGGTTCCATATACAGCCAAATGACAATTAGATTGAAATCCAAGCCCCAGATAATCTTCATATTTCCATACCGGTTTGATAGTGTTTAAAGCCCCCTGCAACTGGAATCTTCCCGTTGCAAAGTTTCCGTCATATTGCTCTACCATACCTGCTGTTGAGCGGAGGGAAAGATTCATATTATAAGCTTCCGCAAGCTGTCTGTCATCGACAATTTCTATTGAATAATCCGGTCTTTGCCTGCCGAAAAAGCCGTTATCTATGAAGGAAAAAGCGCTGTACTGGATTTTTGTAAACGGGGTTAATATTCTTTGCTCTCCTTCGAGCACAATCTTGTCTTTAAGAGTTGAATAAAGCAATTCTGTATCATTTGAAGAGCTCATAAACCTTGCCATTCCGCCAACTCCTATGCTGGAACCATCTCCGTTCCCAAACGTAAATATAGGAAGCGCTTTTAGCGTAGAGCCTTTTGGCAGGTTAAATACAAGCCCGTGTCCCATATATGAACCGATTTCCCGACGATGTCCAAATTCCGGCAGCATTGTTTCTATACGATTGGCTTTTTTAACTGTTTTAAGCTCCATTGACGGCAATCCCGTCTCTTTATTGCGGGTAAATGTTATATAACCGGCCTGGTCTGCGCTGGTCATCTTTAACTCGGGGATTTTAGCGATTTTAAACCTGTTAATGCTTATCTGTGCATTTCTCATAGTGATTATCTTACGGTATTCCTCTTCTTCCACTATGATTTCCTTTGCTTTTACGTCATAGTTAATTCTAGGCTTTATATCAGGCCTTTTTTGGAAGAAATTCTGATTATTGCTCGTACTCATTGAACCTGCTGATAATACCAGCACCATATCCTTTTCAAGTAATGTGGCCTTGCCTTTTAGTAAATCCATTTCTCCTGAATGCACTATAGCTTCATTTGCATTGATTTTTATTTGCCTCAAATAAGTATCCGGGTTGTTTATAATTGCTGATTGTTTTGTGAGGTCGAATCTGGCGTAATCCCCATCAATGACGGTTTCTCTTTTAAGGATCCTCACGTTTTTTTCAGAAATTATCATTTCATTTTTCCGATCATATATGACCTCATCGGATTTTATGACTGTACCATCGTCTTCTACTGTGATAACTACATTTCCTGTGGCGACAAACTGGTCTATATCCTGAAAATACTCAATCTCATCACTTTTAATGTTGATGACGGTTGCGCTTCCTTTAAGAAGGTCATTTTCCTTTGCCTCGGTCTCTTCCACGCTGGCAAAAGAAGCGCTATTAAACTCAGTAGCCGTTATTAACATTAAAATTATTATTGCAATTCGTTTAAACAAGTTTGTTTATTCCACTTTTTCATCTAAAAAATATAATCTTTTATAATACCTTAATTATTATTAAAAGGGTATCTTAAAAATTTTTAAAATTAAACCATGATGTAATTAACTCCAATCATGAAATAGGAAATCCATTGATATGACTGATTCGAAATTCCTTAAAATTTATAAAAAAAGAGGCGGCGGCTCTGCGTTAGCGGTAGCACAGCCTCATTCATGAAACCGTCGCCCACCTTTAGGGCGGGTTGGGTGGGCGTTTTAAGGATTTTCGAAAATACTTAATTCGTGATTCAAGTTAACTACTTTATTTGAAAAGGGCATTTTGAACACCTGGCCTTGGGATGCCTGACCATATTATCCTCAAGGTCATACATAACCGCTACCCTGCAAATTAACTCCGCGCCGCAAACAGGACACTCATTGCCTTTTAGTTGGCCTTCAAGGATTTTAAGTTTTAATTCCCCGGCTTTATCGGAAATTTCAAATTTTTTAACAGGGTCTTCCGGGTATTTTTCCAGGGATTTTATTTTCTTAGGGCTTAATTTTAATGCAATTGAGAGTTTCTGCCTTACTGTGGCGGGAAGAAACAATTCCCGCCCGGATTCAATGTCTTCTATGGCAGAAACATCAATATTTGCCTTAATTGCGAGTCCTCTCTGGGAATATCCGGCTTTCTCGCGAGTATCAGAAATTAACTGGGCTAAGGTCTGTGTTTTTTTCATAATCGGTGGTATTTCAGATTTTTAAAAAAGGTATTTTAATGCTAAACTTGCAGTAAGTAATTTTACAATAATATTAATTTTATTGCGACAAATTGTTTAAAAAAGCAAAAGACAAAAGAGGAAAGAAATTGAATAAAAATTCAGGTTTTTTAGCAACGGCAATAGGAAGTTTACCGCATACAAGCCCTGAAAAAGCAGTAGAAATGATATTTAAGGTATTTCCTGCCGCGCCGGTTCTGCCCCAGCTGGCAAATGTCAACTTCAAAGAGGATATGACATCCCAGCTTAACGAAAAAATCCCGGGCGTTATTTACGATGAAGCTGACAAACGCTGGTATATAGACCCGGAATCAGAAACCTTTTTCGAGCAAATCGAGGAGTTTTATCTTGATTACGAAAACATTGTCAACGATGGAGATGAGGAATCCCTTGATAAATACGGGATTTCATATGATCATTGTTCTGCTTTGCCTTTATTTTTGGAAAAACTTGCCGCAGGGAAGCCTGAGTTCGTAAAAGGCCAGATAACCGGGCCTTTTACATTTGCCACATCTCTTGTTGACAGGGAAAAAAAATGCGCGTTTTATGATGAAACGCTCAGGGAAATCACAGTTAAGGCGCTAACCCTCAAAGCTCTATGGCTGGTGAAAAAATTCCGGGAAGCCTCGCCGGGTTCCCGGCCCATCATATTTATGGATGAGCCGACCATTTCACAGTACGGGACTTCGGCATTCATTACCGTAAAAAGAGAAGACCTGGTAAGCTGTTTTTCGGAAATTGCTGCCAATTTACAATCAGCGGGAGCTCTTGTAGGAATTCACTGCTGCGGGAAGAGCGACTGGTCTTTGATTACAGAAAGCGGTATCGACATTCTCAACTTTGACGGCTTTTATTTCGCGCAAAGCCTGGGATTATACCCGCAGGAAATAAAAAATTTCCTTGTCAATGGCGGTAAAATCGCCTGGGGTATGGTTCCTACTATGGATACAGATGCTCTTGACATTGCTACAGTTGAGTCTTTAGTGCAAAAGTATGAGCAAGCCATTTCATACTTATTAAATAAAAACATAGACAAAGACCTGATAGCGGAATCATCAATAATAACACCTTCATGTGGAGCCGGATGCCTTACGCAGGAGCAAGCAAAGAAGGCTATGCAGCTTACAGCCGATCTTAGCAAGGCTTTAAAGGAAAAATATTCGTCATATATTGTAAACGGTTAATTTTAAGAAATGACAATCACGATAGCGGTTACAGGAAAGAGCGGAAGCGGTAAAACAACAGTTGTAAAATCCCTGGTAAATGCTTTGCATGCCCATTACCCGGAAAAATCAGTCCTGCTTGTTGATAACGATTTAAGTTGTGACCTGGCAAATGCTTTTGGTATTGAAATAAAAAAAACTATAAATTCAATAAGAATGGGGAAATATAGCTACCGATATTCTGAAAAAGCCCAGAGCCACGAAGTTGTAGAATGGGCAATCAATGACATGGTATTTAATCTCTACGATGAAATTGATCTTGTCGTTGCCGGGCCAATCTCTACAAAGGGTTGCACCTGTATTACCGACCAGTTTATTGACGATGCGCTGAACGACTTATTTAAAAACTACGATATGGTGATATTTGACTGCGAATATGACCTTGAATACCTCAATAAACTTGTTGATTACCCGCTTGATACCACGTTAATAATCGCTGATACCAGCGTTTCATCAATATACTCAGCTTCCAAGATCAAGGAAACTTCCATGAGGTTTGCGGCTCAGGGGCAAATTGGCGTTATTGTCAACAAAGTAAAAGAAAACCAGATCCCTGACAATATCGCAGCTCTTCTTGTCGAAAACGATATAAAAATGATTGGAATGCTCCCTTATGACAGGGATCTGGAATTCGAAAACCTGATGAGGGATTCCGAGCTGGTAACTCGGGGAATCGATGAGCTTTTGTTCAGGCTAAATCTGGCAATATTAGGAAATTAAGGAAAAACAATGGTAAATTTAATAAAAAGCAAGGAATTATCAGAACAAATTGTCGCGCAAATCTCGCAAGAGATCAGTAATTACGACACCCCCCCAGGATTGACGGTCATAATTGTTGGTGAAAACCCGGCAAGCAAGGTTTATGTAAATAAAAAGAAGAAAACAGCGGAAAAAGCGGGGTTTAACTCGGAAGTTATCGAGCTGCCGGAATCTGTTAGCCAGCAGGAATTGGAAGATTACATAGACCGACTGAATAACGACCCGGCAGTTGATGGAATCCTCGTCCAGCTGCCCTTACCCGGGCATATTAACGCTTATGATATTATAGAAAAAATCCGGCCGGAAAAGGATGTTGACGGTTTTCATCCCGTAAATGTAGGCAGGCTGGTGATAGGACTTGAGCCTTACGCTGTTTCCTGCACTCCTTTTGGTATAATCAGGCTTCTGGAAGAAAACAAAATCCCCATAGAAGGCAAACATGCCGTCATAGCCGGAAGATCTAACATCGTGGGAAAACCTCTAGCTTCACTGCTTTTAAATAGGAACGCAACCGTAACAGTGTGTCATAGCAAGACTAAAAACATTGAAGAAATATGCAAACAGGCTGATATTTTAGTAGCTGCGGTTGGTAAAGCCAAATTTATAAAAGCTGACCGGGTAAAGCCCGGCGCAACTGTCATAGATGTCGGCATCAACAGGACAAAAGACGGTAAACTTGTAGGTGATGTCGACTTTGATGAAGTTTGCAAAAAAGCAGGATATATCACGCCCGTTCCCGGAGGCGTCGGCCCTATGACCATAGCCATGCTCCTTTCCAATACCCTGAAATTATTTAAAATACATAATAAATAAGGATTCAATTATGCAAAACTCAAATCCTCAACAGTTTTTTCAGCAATTGGGATATAATATCGACTCCCCCTGGGACGTTAAACCTGAAAGTGTCAATATACGTCCTGTTAGAATCGAAGATGCATATTTTATAACTGAATTGCGGACAACGGAAGGGATTTTTGAAAACCTTCCCACCATATACAGCGAAAGGATTGCTTTCAACCATAATTTTATAAACAATCTATCCCTTGAAAGCGACCACGTGCTTGTTGCAGAGGTTATTTCAAACAATAGAGCCCATATTATTGCAATGGCGGGCCTGCATACGAATAAAAACCCAAGACAAAGACACAGCGCAAATGTCGGAGTTATGGTCCACCCTAGATGCCAGGGAAAAGGGATAGGCAAAATGCTTATGAAAAAACTTATAGACCTGGCTGATAACTGGATTCCGATAAAAAGAATCGAGCTTGAGGTTATTGAGGATAATATCCCGGCTATTAATCTTTATAAAAAGCTTGGTTTTGAGCAAGAAGGCGTGAAAAAATACTATGTTTACAAAAATGGCATGTACAAAAACGCAATTTTAATGGCAAGGTGTAAATAACTCGAATTGCTAAATAATTTGTAAAAGCGAAAATTTTACAACCCACCCCCAACCCCCTCCCTTCTAAAGGGAGGGGGCTAGTTTGTTGTTTT
>JANQIY010000073.1 GCA_028281965.1 Candidatus Gastranaerophilales bacterium | reverse complement strand
CCGAAGTGAGCCCAAAACAACAAACTAGCCCCCTCCCTTTAGAAGGGAGGGGGTTGGGGGTGGGTTGTAAAATTTTCGATTTTACAAATTAATTCGCGACTCGAGTTAGTTAAAACCAGCTAATTTAAATCTTTTTAATAATATTTGTTATTAGCTCTATGAAATTTTTTTGCACTTTTGCGGTGGTATTTATGACTTCTTGATGAGAAAGAGGTTGCTCAAGAATGCCGGTTCCCATGTTTGTTATGCAGGAAATCCCAAGCACATTCATTCCCGCATGCCTGGCGGTTATAACTTCCGGGACTGTTGACATACCCACGGCGTCAGCTCCAAGCGTTCTTAGCATTCTTACTTCTGCCGGGGTTTCGTAAGTTGGGCCTGTACTCCAGGCATAAATTCCTTTTTGTATTCTAATTCCTGCTTCCTCAGCGGATTTTTCTGCAACAGCAATCAGGTTTTTATTGTATGCTTCGCTCATATCAGGAAATCTTGTCCCTATTTCATCGAGGTTTGGTCCTATTAGCGGGTTATTTCCTGTAATGTTAATATGGTCTTCTATAATCATAAGGTCTCCCGGGGAAAAATCCCGGTTTATACCTCCCGCCGCATTGGTTACTATAAAATTATTTATGCCTAAAAGGCTCATTACTCTAATAGGATAAACTATATCACTTAAAGAGTACCCTTCATAAAAATGCAAACGCCCCTGCATTGCCACTATACTTTTAGAGTCGACTTCTCCTATAGCGAGTTTTCCGCTATGTCCTTGCACTGTAGAAAATTTGAAACCGGGAATTTCAGAGTATGGAATTTTTATTCCTTTTATTTCATCTGCAAAATTTCCCAGGCCTGATCCAAGTATTATTCCGATTTCCGGCTTAATTTCTAAAGGTAAAATTTTTTGATTTATGTAATCAGCTGATTTTTTTAAATTCTCTATCATAGAACAAATATATCAACCTCATAAGTTTATTTAAAGAGGTTTATTTAAAATCCTCAAATAGTTGACGTACTAATTTATGCGTGATAATTTATTTTTACCGAATAACTGAATTAGCAGGGGCGTTTAGCTCAGTTGGTAGAGCGCTTCGTTTACACCGAAGATGCCGGGAGTTCGAGTCTCTCAACGCCCACCATAAAGTCGCTATCCGAAAGGATAAGCGGCTTTATTATTTAGAATTGCGGCCTGTGTAGCTATAGGTTTTTTCCAATTTTGAATTTTGGAAAGCTGGCATAAATCTATAACCTGTGCGGGATTGAGGCTGTTTTTTCAATTTGAGACGAATTGGAAAAAACGGAAAAAAATTGGAAAGGAATTGGAAACAAGAATTTTTCGCAAACCGCCTCTATCCTTTAGCACGTCTACAATAGAG
>JANQIY010000066.1 GCA_028281965.1 Candidatus Gastranaerophilales bacterium | reverse complement strand
GAGTATTGCAACCGGGATTGTAATGAGATTCTCTCAGCCTGGCCTGAAATGATTGAGGGATACTATTATAACCTGACAGCCGGAGGGGATAGCCCGCCTGCTCCGGGCAGTACAGTATGTCCCCAGGCAGCGGGGCAAGCATATGCAATATATGCCTGGGGATGGAATGACTATGGCGAGTTAGGTCTGGGGGATACCGCAGATAGGTATGAGCCAACCGAAATAACAGCCCAGACAGGATTCTCATCTGTTTCTGCAGGAATGTATCACACCTGCGGGTTAAAGCCTGATGGGACTGCCTGGTGCTGGGGAAGGAATACTAATGGCAGGTTAGGGCTGGGGGATACTGCAGATAGGTATGAACCAACCCAAATAACATCCCAGACAGGGTTCTCATCTGTTTCGGCAGAATGGATTCACACCTGCGGGTTAAAGGATGACGGGACTGCCTGGTGCTGGGGATATAATAATTTTGGCCAGTTAGGGCTGGGGGATACTACACAGAGGACTGAGCCAACCCAAATAACAACTCAGACAGGGTTCACCTCCATTGCGGTAGGAGGGGCTCAAACCTGCGGGTTAAAGGCTGGTGGAACAGTCTGGTGCTGGGGGAATAATTGGCAGGGCCAGTTAGGGCAAGGGGATACTACACATAGGTATGAACCAACCCAAATAACAACTCAGACAGGGTTTACATCTATTTCTACGGGAAATTCACACGTCTGCGGGTTAAAGGGTGACGGAACCGCCTGGTGCTGGGGATTTAATCCATATGGCCAGTTAGGACTGGGGGATACTACAAATAGGTATGTGCCAATACAAATAACAGCCCAGACAGGGTTCACCTCCCTTGATACAGGATATTATCATACCTGTGGGTTAAAGGGAGATGGGACTGCCTGGTGCTGGGGAAGGAATACTAATGGACAGTTAGGTCTGGGGGATACTGCAGATAGGTATGAACCAATCCAAATAACAGCCCAGACAGGATTCACATCTATTTCTGCAGGAATGTATTACACCTGCGGGTTAAAGGATGACGGGACTGCCTGGTGCTGGGGAGATAATCCATATGGCCAGTTAGGACTGGGGGATACTGCACAGAGGACTGAGCCAACCCAAATAACAGCCCAGACAGGATTCACTTCCATTGAAGCAGGAGGATATCACACTTTCGGGGTAAAATAGAAAAACAAGGGTGCGCAATAGGTACCCTACTTGCTTTAACTAACATTAATATTTTATTTGTTTATTTTTCAGCAAGAATTTTGCCTAAAAAGCTTTTTCGATGCCATTTGCATGGGCCATGAGTTCTGATTGCCCGGATATGAGCTGATGTTCCGTATCCTTTGTTTTTATGCCATTCATATACCGGGTATTCTTCTGCTAATTTCTCCATTAAGCTGTCCCTATAGACTTTTGCAAGAATACTTGCCGCTGCAATCGACACTGAAAGAGCATCTCCTTTTTTGACCGCTTTTTGATTTTCTCTATAGCCGGGAATTATAAAATTACCGTCGACTAAAATTATTATTTCACCCGAATTTTTGTTGTTTTTTGTAAAAATCCCGCTTTTTTTACCGGATTTTTCCTCTGGTTTGTTGGTTTTTGTATATGTTTTGTAATTTTTTGTATGCGTTTTGTAGGTTTTTGTTTCCAATTGTAGGAAAATGTCGTTGCATGACCGCTTCATTGCGGTTAAAGATGCCTGAAGTATATTATATCTCTCGATTTCTTCTATGCTGCATTCGGAAATGCTATATAGTGCAACGGTTTTAATGAGTTCTGCCAGTTCTTTTCTCAATTTGGGGCTGGATGAAAAGCTTTTTGAGTCGTCTATAAGCTTTATAGTATTAATAATTTCATTATTAATTTCCGGGAAATAAACCGCACCAGCCACTACAGGGCCCGCTATAGGGCCTCTACCGGCTTCGTCAGTGCCAATAATAAAACTTCCATGACTCCTGTCAAAATCTATTAATTCTTTAATCCGTGATTTCCTCTGTGTTTTCAAGAGTTATTCTCCCTATTTTTCCCTGTCTGAAATCAGAAAGGATTAACGATGCGGCTCTATCTATGTCCGGTTTGCTTCCTGACAAAAGAAGATTTCTGGATTGGGCTATATCCTCGATAGACGGGGTATTTTCTTTCGGTTCCAGTTTGTAATAAGTGCAAAAAATGTCTTTATACTTGCAAAATAAAATTCCTGTAAGGCTTTTAGCCACTTCAACCCTATCATAAGCTGCTTCGCTTACGGAATTCACCACTGCCAGTTTGACTGCTCTTTGCTGGTCTTCAAGTCTTGCCGGGATGATTCCCGGCGAGTCCAGGATTTCCATTTTCGGGTGAACCCTTACCCACTGGGTTGCCCTTGTTACTCCTGCTTTTGCGCCGGTTTTTACTTTGGCGGTCTTTATAAGTTTATTTATAATGCTTGACTTGCCGACGTTAGGCATCCCTACTACTATTACCCTGACCGGTCTTGGCAGGCGGCCTTTTGCTATTACCTTGTCTATGGCCGGTTTCCCAAGTTCTACCGCCATTTTAACTATTGATGAAATATCTTTTGACGAGGATGCGCTGGTCAAAACTACTTTCTGGCCGATCTTTTCCTCAAGATAGTCTTTCCATCTCGTGTTCTGCAGAGGGTCTGCAAGGTCAGCTTTGTTTAAAATGAGCAGTCTGGGCTTATCTGCCGTAAATTTTCCAAGGTTTTCGTACCTGCTGCTTATCGGAATCCTTGCATCGAGGACTTCCAATACCACATCGGTCAGGTTTATTTGCTCCTGAAGCTTTCTTTCGGCTTTTGCTATATGTCCCGGATACCAGTGAATGGTCATATTTTACATTAATGCTTATAGTCAGAAATTAATTAAAACTAAGGAATTTTGAGTCAGTCATATTAAGTCTCTTAGCTGTTTAACCCGAGTCGCTAATTGCATGGTCACATCCTGGCTTTTGGCTGGTTGGCGACTCGAATTATTCAGCAATTCGAGTATGTTAATTGAATTATTTTAACGTTTGGTTAACGGGTTACTTTTTCTTTGATACGTGCGGCTTTTCCGGTACGCTCCCTCAGGTAATACAGTCTTGCTCTTTTGACTTTACCTTTTCTCAGCACTTTTATATTTTCAATCTTTGGAGAATGAAGCGGAAAGACTCTTTCAACTCCGATTCCCTGGAAAACACGCCTTACTGTAATGGTTTTCCTGAAACCGCAGCCTTGTTTTTTTATTATTACGCCTTCAAATGCCTGCGTTCTTTCCTTATTTCCTTCTTTAATCCTGACAAAAACCTTGACGGAGTCGCCGGGTTCCACTTCAGGTATGCTTTTTTTCTTCTGTTCGTTTTCAAGTTCCGCTATTATAGGATTCATCGCCCTGTTCCTTTTTATATTTATCTTTATGTATAGTTGATGATATTGTAAAAATAAGAATTATTCAAGAGATATTGTAAAAAATGAACATAAATATAATTTCTGTTGGTAAAATCAGGGAAAAATTTATAAAACAAGGGGTTGAGGAGTTTTTAAAGCGGATTTCCCCTTATTCATCCTTAAAAATAACGGAAATTCCGGCAGAGGATTTGAGGTCTGACATTTCTACCGAAAAAATCCTTGAAAAAGAAGCGGAAAAAATTCTTTGCAATATTAAGGAAAATACTTATGTTATCGCTCTTGACCGGATGGGACAAAAATTAAGCTCGGAAAAATTCGCTAAAAAGCTTGGCGAAATCTCTTCTCAGGGTATAAGCCGGGTTGTGTTCATTATAGGCAGTTCTGAGGGGCTTGCCTGTAGGGTTAAGAAAAGTGCTGACATGCTTTTGAGTTTCTCTGATATGACATTTCCACATCAGATAATGCGTCTTGTGCTGGTAGAGCAGATATACAGGGCGTTTAAAATCCTAAAAAACGAGCCTTATCATAAGTAGGCTCGTTTTTTACAGGGATTTTTAAATCCGCTTCTAGATAAATTTTACCTGGTCTGTGCCCAGGTTTTCTGACGACTCATCCTCATCTGCCCTGTGATGTACTACTCTTCTTCCGAGGTTGTGCATTAAGTCATGGCTTGAGTACAGTCTTTTTGTCATTATTTCTGTGATTTCCTTGAAGTTTTTAATAATTTCATCTGTATCTTCAATAATTTTCTCAAGTTGCTCTTCTTTATTTATTGGGCTGTTGAAAAAATCCATCTTTACCATCTCCTTATTGACTGCTTTAAAAAACGGTTAGTGCATTAATTATAGAGGGTAATGTCATCCCGCACTTGATGCGGGATCTATCCAGTTAGCACTAAATGCTATCAGTATTATAGCGAAGTTGCTTTGACCCCGTGTCAAGCACGGGGTGACAAATCTGTAATTACAGGTAATTCAATAAAACCAATGTGTCAGTGTATTAGTTTGTTTTTAACTGTTTTAAATAGTAATAAAGTACCAGCTTATTAATGTATTCCTTGTTTGTTTTATCACCTGTTTTATTTTTAGGGAATGAAAAATCTTTTTCTACAATCTTTGACATCTTCTTATTCCTTTCTTGATATTGCCTGTGATTTACATTTACATTATTCGCCATGTTTAATGTCTAAACATCTTTCCCGGGTTCTAAACCTCCGGGTTTAAATATAGTTAAGAAATATTAAGATAATAAGCTCGAGTCGCTAATTGCATTAGAGCCTGTCCTGAACTTGTTTCAGGATGGTAACCTGTCTAAGTGGGCTGAAAACCCATAATGTTAACCGGACAGATTGCCGCCCCGTGTCAAGCACGGGGCAGGCTTCCTCGCAATTACAAGTGGTTCCGTCTATAAATTATTTTCCGGATAGGTTCTTAGTGACTTGAGTTGCTAATTAACTCCAATCTCTAAATAATTTGTAAAAGCGAAAATTTTACAACCCACCCCCAACCCCCTTGCTTCCCTACATTTTTATAAATTGTTATATAAAATAGGAAGTTTTATATTTTTTAAAACCCCTAAAGTTATTTTATAATAGTCATAATGGGG
>JANQIY010000045.1 GCA_028281965.1 Candidatus Gastranaerophilales bacterium | reverse complement strand
TGCCCCGATAATGTCCTTATATTCTCTCCTGTTTCTACATCCCACACTTTGATGGTATTATCAGAACTCCCGGATGCTATATATTTTGAGTCTGCACTTATCGATACACTATTGACCCAATTTGTATGCCCCGATAATGTCCTTATATTCTCTCCTGTTTCTACATCCCACAGATAAATAGTCCCGTCCCGGCATCCCGCTGCAATAATACCTGCTACGGTTGATATACTATTAACTCCAGAGGGGTGCTCCAGTACTCTTATTTGTTTTAGTGTATCTTTATCCCGTATTCTTACTGTCCTGTCATTTGAACAGCTAATTATATATTTATCTGTCCATTTAACATCGCTTACCCAGCCACTGTGGCATTGCAGCCTAAAATCCTCCCTGCCAAATGACAGGTCGAGAAAGCTTAAATTTCTCTCTTTTGCGTCTTGTATCAAGTCAAGTAGTTTTGGACTGTATTTTGTATTTTGCATTGTTTTTAATCTTTTCGTTTTAATTTAGTAACTTCCCTAAATCTATATTATTATAAAAATGACAATATTAATACCCCCTTTTACAAAGGGGTTTTTTAAAGCTTTTAATTCTCCTCGCTCCCTACGCCTAAAACGCTAATAATGGGGTTTTTTCTTGTTAAGTTCTTCTTTTTTACTGCTATTTATGTCTATTATATTATCATTTGCACAATTATATTCGTCTTTAATAATATTTTCTTTTTTATTATCTTCTAAATTAGTAATATCATCTGCTGACGCAGTATCAGCCACCCCCGCATCAGCCGGAATTTCTTTGAAAACTTTTGGATTCGCCAGCTTGGGATTATTGCTGTTTTTTACATACTTAAATTTTCCGCGTTCAATCATATTGCGCTTGTAGCTTGCAATATGTTCCAATGTCCACTGTTTAGCCTCTTGCGTTGCCTCTTTCCAAATCTTTGCCGCAATTTTATCAAGCTCGGCAACTCTCAGCTTGCGCTGTTTTCGTTGTCTTGCTTTAAGGCATCTGTTCTCAAAGTCATGTGTCTTTCGCTCCCTGTAATGTTCAAAATGCTCATTGTATCTCTGTTCTTCCTGCTCAAGTGTTACAGGCTCATCTTGCCAGGTTTCATAGCTGAAATACTTAATTTCTTCTTCGGCTGCCTGATCGGGATCGTAGTATTTGTCCCTGGCCAGTTTGAGGTATTCATTTTTAAGCCAGAGGTTATGCTTGACCTTATGCAGCCTGAATTGGGCTATGCGCACACTGCGGACTTTATATAATAATTCCTTGTGTGCGTCTATTATTCTAATCAGAGGGTTATCCGAAAAACCCTCATGGTAACGGGGATATGAAATGTCTTTGGAGTCCGAGCTCGGGAAATCTTTCGGTATTGGCATGTGCAGGATTTCTTTTACATCGCTGTACATTATCTGGTCAGGGACTATGTCCATAAATAAATCCTGATTAAAGTGTATTTGTTTGAGTTCAGACAGAATTTTTTTTGTTACATTCATCAGCTTTTTAAATAAACGTTCGCTTTCGGTGCATTTTTCAGGCAGTTCATACTCATTGACTGACCAGGGCATCAGGACTACAAATTCCGTAGGGAATTCTATTTTAAAATCAGCGAATTGTTTTAGCATTAAGGGGAATACT
>JANQIY010000014.1 GCA_028281965.1 Candidatus Gastranaerophilales bacterium | reverse complement strand
TGTCTATTATGTTTGCCGGATAGATGCCCCCAAAGCACGGGGCAGGCTTCTCAAGTGCGGCATGACACGATGTGTAAGAATTTTTTCTTTATTCCTTATTGATTATGGGAAGCGGCTGTTAAGTCCAAAAGCTCCAGAGCTCTGTCAACCGCTTTTTTTGAAAAATCATCCCTTCCTTTTTTTACCAGTTAAGAGCGCGGCTAACTTCACTGCCTATATTTGCCATTTGTTCACATAAAGACATCTTTGCCCAGCGGTCTTTTGCCAGTTCTTTATGCTGATAACTCATCTTTTCACCCATTTATTAACAGTATCGATTATTACTTTTTGCGTATCCTCAGAGTCAACTCCTCTGTTTCTATTAAATCAGGGCGCAGGCATAGCCTGCGCCCTGTCAAATTTCCGTATTACACCCTAAAGCTTAACTTCAATATCAACGCCGGCCGGTAAGTCAAGTCTACTCAGCTCTTCAGTTGTTTGTTTTGTAGGGTTATGAATATCGATAATCCTTTTATGAGTTCTTGATTCAAAGTGTTCCCTGGATTTCTTGTTAACGTGCGGAGATCTCAGGACACAGTAAATTCTGCGTTTTGTAGGCAGGGGGATAGGCCCGGCAACATATGCGCCTGTTTGTTTTGCGGTTTCAACGATTTTTTCAGCTGACACATCGATCAAGCGATGTTCATAAGCTTTTAAACATACTCTTATTCTGTGTTTTTTTTGTTGTGCAGTTGCCATTGTCCTATATTTTTACCTCTTTAAATTATTTTATGTGCTACTTAGCGCTAAACTCCAGGAGAGCGGATATATCCGCTCTCCCGGAAAAGATTAGCTATTCAGTGATTTTATCTACAACACCAGCGCCGACAGTACGTCCGCCTTCTCTGATAGCGAACCTCATACCCTGTTCTATAGCTACCGGAGTGATAAGTTCTACGTCCATAACAACGTTGTCACCGGGCATTACCATTTCTGTTCCCGCAGGGAGCTTAATTGAACCGGTAACGTCTGTTGTCCTGATGTAAAACTGCGGCCTGTATCCCGGGAAGAAAGGTGTATGTCTTCCGCCTTCTTCTTTTTTAAGAACATAAACGTTTGCGCTGAATTTTGTATGAGGCTTGATTGAACCGGGTTTTGCGATAACCTGTCCTCTTTCAATCTCGTCTTTGTTGACGCCTCTTAACAATAAACCGACGTTATCACCTGCAAGTCCTTCGTCAAGCGATTTTCTGAACATCTCAACACCGGTACATACTGTTTTTCTTGTTTCGCCAAAACCTACGATCTCTACTTCCTCGCCGGTTTTAACTTTTCCTCTTTCAATTCTTCCTGTTGCAACTGTTCCTCTTCCTGTAATTGAGAAAACGTCTTCAACAGGCATTAATAAAGGCTGGTCAACGTCTCTTTCAGGTGTTGGAATAGCGCTGTCTACGGCATCCATTAATTCCCAGATTTTATCAACATCAGGGTTTTCGCCTCTTTGGATTGTCGGGCTAGCTGTAACTGCTTCGAGGGCTTTAAGAGCTGACCCTCTTACAAACGGGATATTATCCCCGTCAAATTCATATGAGCTTAAAAGTTCTCTTGCTTCCATTTCTACAAGGTCAAGAAGTTCTTCATCATCAACCATATCGCACTTGTTAAGGAATACAATAAGGTTAGGCACTCCAACCTGACGTGCAAGGAGAATGTGTTCCCTTGTCTGGGGCATCGGGCCGTCTGCTGCTGATATAACAAGAATTGCACCGTCCATCTGAGCTGCGCCTGTAATCATGTTTTTAACATAGTCAGCGTGGCCGGGACAGTCTACGTGAGCATAGTGTCTGTCTTTTGTTTCGTACTCAACGTGAGCTGTGGAAATCGTGATTCCTCTTGCTTTTTCTTCCGGGGCAGCGTCGATTTCATCGAATTTTTTAGCTGTTGCTCCCCCTGCTGCCGCTAAAGAAAATGTGATTGCAGCTGTTAATGTTGTTTTCCCGTGGTCTACGTGACCGATAGTTCCTACGTTTACGTGAGGTTTTGTTCTTACAAATGTTTCGCGAGCCATATTTAAACTCCTCTTCTAAATTACAATCTTGTGATACCTGTATATTAACTGTATCGTTTTTTCTATTTTCACTTATTTCAGCCCATGACGAGATTTGAACTCGTGACCTTTCCCTTACCAAGGGAATGCGCTACCCCTGCGCCACATGGGCTTATTTATTTTTCGCTCCAGCTTTTACCGGGCATGTAAGTATTTATAATATTTGCTACATAATCTACTGTCAATAGATTTATAACTTTTTTGATTAATGAAATTGATTTATATCGACATAAAAGATAATATAAAATAAGTTATTGTATTGCAGGACTTCTATGAATCAGCCCAAAACAGAAGCGGTTAAGCAAAGAATACATCATTTGATAGAGCTGAGAAAAATGATTATAACTGCTATTATTGTTGTTCTGGGCGGTTTGGCTACAATATTCCTTGCGCTGGACACCTGGAGAAGAGAAGCGATTCTACTCACTGCCGGCATAATAGTTTTTATTGTTTTATGGGTTTTAAACAGAGAAATTGCAATAGATGTTGAAAAATTGATTAAAAAAATGGCAGGGGAGAATGTATAGATGCAAATAAATTATGATATCGTTGCCGGAGTTGCAATATTTTTATTAACCGTAATAACAGTATGGGGGCTTAAAACAACAATGTTGCCGTGTAAAGACAACAAATGCGAATAAAATATTTTTGATTAATGAAAAACTTTAATTTTTCTTTAAAGAGACATCGTCAAACTTAATTTCCACACCGGCCTCTATGCAGAGCTTGCATATATAGAGGTTTTGCAGATCTGCCGGATTAAAACAGCCTGATAAAGTGAAAAAGGTTTTTTGCTGAGATTTTCTACACTCACTCAAAGTCATTCCTGTCAGGTATTTAAATAAATACTCGAACCCGTCACCTGTCAGGTGTAAGGAAGAAACAAAAAATTCTTATGTAAAATTTTCAAAAATATTCCTTATTAAATTTTTTCGGTCGAGCGACCGACCGAAGGGAGGGAAGCGAGAC
>JANQIY010000009.1 GCA_028281965.1 Candidatus Gastranaerophilales bacterium | reverse complement strand
TAATGCATAACTGATTTAGTAAACTAATTAACTCGATTCTCTATAATTTTTTGGCAAATGTTGCTCAGTCATATCCTGGCTTTTGGCTAATTAGAGATTGAGGTTAATTAACCCCAATGACGGGTTAAGAATTTTTCAAAAATCCCCGCCATGAATGAGTCTAAGCTCCCGCCCGGAAGGAACTTTGCGAAGATTGGAACATTTGACAATGAAAAGATAATAAGAAAGGTGTTAATTTTTATGAAATGCAAAAAATAGGGGGAAATTTGTTATGAGTGCGGAAGAAACGCTTTTTTACCTGATTCTCGCTGCTATAGGCATGGTAATTTTCCTTATAGTATACCTTTTAATCCCAAAACCGGAACATGAAAGATAAAAAAAAATTACCCGGGAGAATTATTATCTGTTTTAAAGCTAACGTTCTATATTTGATAGAAATAAAGTTTATATGCTATAATTTATATTCAAATAGTTTTCAAAAGAATAAATAAGATTCAGCATTAAATTTTGTAACAAATTTTGTTTTTTGGGGTCAAATTATTTAACCTTTCAAGTTTACATGTTTTGTATAAATGATGAGTGAATTAAAGAGGACAATAAGAGGATTTAAATATGTCAATGAAAATTGATGCCGGCTTGTTTAGCCAGAATGCCCAAACATGGAATAATAATCCAAAACAGTCCCCTGCAGTGAATTTTTCAACGCCGATAAAAGATACAGTACAGTTTTCATCTAAAAATCCCGGCGGCAATAAAAAGGCCGGTTTAGGATTTTGCGGTTTTTTTATCCCAAGTCACCCAAGCTCCGCTGAAATTGAAAAACTTAAAGAAAAAATAATTAACGGCTTGAGGAGAGAAAGCGATGATCAAATAACGCATGAAGATTTGACTGATATAGCTACAGGTTTAGGTAATACAAGAGGTAGAGTATTAACACAAAATCCTTCTTTAAGAGAAGAAATAGACGTTGTAATAGAAAGGGAAAGGGTCCCAGAGGAAGATCCAATAAGAATGTTGTATGAAGAAGCTAAAGCAAAACATACAAAGCAATAGATATAAATTTAAAAATCCCCATTTATTCAAGGGGATTTTTTTAAGCAAAAGCATCATCTATAAACTTATTCAACTCTTTAGAAGCCAGCACACCTGCTGCTGAGCCTAACCCCATGCCAATCAGGGCCGCCAACGCTCCAACAGGCGGGAACAGCATAACTGCCGCAGCTCCGGCAAGAGCCATTCCTCCCTGTACTAATCCGATAAATCCTGCTGATTTACATAATTGCTTGCCTACGGATTTTGCTTTATCCGTAAAGCTGCCTTCAACCCGGGCTGATTTGATAATGGCAGGTATTTCAAGCGCAGCACCAAGGAAAAATCCTAATACAGGTACTCTCAAAAGTGCTCTTCCGGTTAATTCTTTAGCAAACCCGCCTTTAAACCTGATAGCAGAGACATTTCTCCCCCCAACAGTTCTAAATATAAAACCTTCTCCCCGCTTATTATTATACTGTTGAATATTAAAGGTTTTTCTTATAAACCTGCCTATATCTGTATCAAAAAGAGTTTTATCCATATTACGCAGCCATTTGAACTTATCTGTAAGAGGATCAAGAAATGTCCCTTTGAAAAGAGAAAGTCCATGCTGGAATTTATTTTTAGCGGCGTTTTCCGCCAGGGAAGAAAGAGTTCCCCCTGATCTATAGATATTCCCGATATCCTTGCCCGCAAACATCATCTCCCTTAAATCCCCGGGCAGGCTCAACGCTGCAACCCCGGCTAACATTGCGGGTCTTTGCCAGTTGCTATCCTCAAGGTCTTTTGGGACAGAGTTCAGCCTCCTGCATGTGGGGATAACCAGGCCGCTTGTTAATAAAGTGGCTTCCGTAGTCTTAAGAGCCTTTTTATCAAGTCTGTCTACCTGGTTTGATATACAATTAAAACCCTCCTTTACCTTTTTTACCTCACTTATATCCCTACTTAAAGCAGGGTCAATACTATCCGGGACTTTGCCAAAAACAGGTCTATCCGCAGCAGCACCGTGATTTTGCCGGTCATACTGCGTATTTCCCCTGTAAGCAGGATAAATACTTTGAATATTTGAGACCATCTGACTTCCTAAAACTTGACCAATTAAAAATAAAAAACAACCTTCTTCTAATATAAAAACAATTTATAAATTGCAATTACATAATTTGAATAAATATTTACATTAAGTTAACATTTTTGTTGTATATCTATTTGTAAAAATTATCAGTATTATCAACGTAAAAAAGCTATAAGGAAGTGAAACAATAATAATAAAAAGAGGAATTTCCATAAAAACTCCCAGGGTAATGCCTGTCAAGAAGTTAAGGTATTATTGTAAATTTGCTAAAAATAAGATTTATATGCTACATTTTGAGAATTATTTTATTTACAAGTACCTTTTCTCGCTATTTGGTAAGAACTCCATGCCCCCCGTCAAAGAGCAACAGCAAGAATCACGACTACCACAAGACTAAAAATTTCACTTCCAGACATAATCTACTTTTTTTCTTTTTTTTTGAGTAATTCCAGAATAATTTTTACCCCTATCAGGTTAACCCCCAGACCCTGTGTCAGGTGCTGGATAAATTCTCCTTTTTTTATGTCATTAAAAGAATATAGCCTTCTGTTTTTAGAAGACCTTTGAGGACATAAAATTTTCTTTTGTTCGTAAACCCTCAATGTACGCTGATGAACATTTAA
>JANQIY010000404.1 GCA_028281965.1 Candidatus Gastranaerophilales bacterium | reverse complement strand
AAACAATAAAAACTTAAGTGTTTTTAAAATTTTCAAAAATTCATTCTCCCTCCACCCACCCAATTTTTTCTTTGGTCTCGCTTCCCTCCCTTCGGTCGCTCGCTCGACCGAAAAAATTTAATAAGGAATATTTTTGAAAATTTTACATAAGAATTTTTTGTTTCTTCCTTAAAGACGGCCGGAGAATTGTTAAGAACTTTTCAGACGCCCTTTTAGCGGTAAGCAAAAAGCTTTTATAAGCATTGTCAAAGACTAAATTCCCATTTTTTCATAAATTTTGCCGATATTTTCGAGATATTCCCCCGGCTCAAAGCACTTTTCAATTTCACCGGGAGAAAGTTTATCGGTAATCCTGGAATCGTTATATAAATTTGCTTTGAAATCACCCTGAGGGTTATTCCAGGCTTTATGAGCGCTTTGCTGAACCAGCCTGTAGGCGTCTTCCCTTAAAACACCTTTATTGCAAAGGGCAAGCATTACTTTTTGCGAGTATATCACTCCCCCGTATAATTGAGTGTTTTTTCTCATATTTTCGGGATAAACCTGCAAATTATCAACAACATTTTTAAACCGGTTAAGCATATAGTCCATTAAAATGGTACTGTCCGGGAAAATAATCCGCTCAACAGAACTGTGGCTTATATCCCGCTCGTGCCACAGCGGAATATTTTCCAGCGCCGCAATGGAGTTTGACCTGATAATTCTTGCCAGGCCGGTTAAATTTTCCCCGCTGATGGGATTTTTCTTATGAGGCATAGCAGAAGAACCTTTTTGGCCTTTGGAAAACCCTTCCTCCACTTCCAGTACCTCGGTTCTTTGCAGGTGGCGGAGTTCCACGCTGAACTGCTCTATGGTAGTGGCAATTAACGCCAGCACCTGAAGATAATTTGCGTGTAAGTCCCTTTGAATAACCTGGGTGGAAACTTTTGCCGGTTCTAAACACAATTCCCGGCAGGCAATTTCTTCTATTTCCGGTGAAATATTGCTGTAAGTCCCTATAGGTCCTGAAATCATTCCCGCATTTATCTCCCTGGCCGCTGCTTTGAAGCGGGTAAGGTTTCTTTGCATAATATCGAGCCAAAGACACATCTTTAGCCCAAAGGTCATGGGCTCGGCATGAATTCCGTGTGAACGCCCAATACAAACGGTTTGCTTATGTTCCGCCGCTTTTTTCCTTATGGATTCAATGACCATAACCAGGTCGTTTTCGATAATTTTATTTGCCTGTTGCAGCTGCAGTGCCAGAGCGGTGTCCAGGACGTCGGAGCTGGTCATTCCCATATGGATATAGCGGGAGGATTCGCCCACATACTCGGCAACGGACGTTAAAAAAGCTATAATATCGTGTTTAACCTCTGCCTCTATCTCGTCAATCCGCTTTATGTCAAAGTTTGCTTTAGACTCAATCTCTTTCAGCGCATCGTCAGGGATGTTACCCAGTTGATTATGCGCCCGGCATACGGCTTTTTCCACTTCCAGCCAGCAGCGGTATTTGTTTTCCAGCTCCCAGATTTTCGCCATCTCCGGCCGGGAATATCTTTCTATCATTATTGCTCCTCTGTTTTATAAATATAATTTTTAATCTCTGCCGCAAATTTTTTTGCTTCTTCTAAATCAATGATGAGTTCTTCTTTTTTAGGCTTCCAGCTAAACTCATAATCGCTTTTTGTCCTGTTTTCATAGGCTTCTTTATATATTTTCAACATATCAATGGTAAAAATCTTTTTATTATGAACAAATTCCCTGTTAAACCAACCCAATAACTGACCGTGCTTTGACGTAATAAACTCTTCTTTATATCCCAAAGCAGATACGGCATAAAAAATTGAATAATAAATACGGTTTTGTGCTGCTGTTAAAAGGTTATTTTCAATATTTAACATTGCGCTTTCCAGAGCCTCGTCGGCTTTTTCAAGAGAAATTTTTATAAAAGTTTCTTTATGCTGCTTCATAAAAAATTCCGTTTTTTACAACCTGTTCATAGTAATACGGATTAAATTCAAGTTCTTCTCTTGTCATGGGGTGAAGATCAAGAAATACATCGAATTTGTATTCGATTTCTCCTACTATTCCCCAGATTTTCATCCGCTTTGACCTGTCGACAAAATCAAAAACAGCTACAATATCGTAATCGCTTTCCTCTGATTCTGTTTGCCTGGCTCTGGAACCATAAAAATAAACCCCTTTAAAATCCCTGAATTCATTTGACAATTCAGAGGTTAGTTCCTTTATAACCTTGTCTGCAAAGGATTTAGGCATATAATTCCAGGAGCCTCCGCTTAATTAAAGACCTTTTTCTAAAACTTCATTTCAATTATAGCAAATTTATTTTAAAATTCGAGGCAAATTTTTATTACCGAGGGATTTTATGGGTCAGAAATTAATTTACCCCCAATGATAAATGCCTGCTGTAATTCTCAATTATAGGCAGTCTCCCGATGCCATGTTGAGGAGGAGGGGGATGGTAGGCGGGTTTCAGGAATTTTTTGTTTGTTCCTTAATTAACCCGAATCACGAATTAGCTTAAAAGCAATTATAACAAGGTTTTAAATGGAGTTAAAAATTTAAATTTTCAACATGAAGCAGACTGCAAAAATTCTTAGCCACCCGGTGCCGAAGAATTTTTTCCGCTGCCCTTATTGAAATAAATTTTGCAAAATCACCTTGTCTGCCGACAACATGTTGATAGCTTCCGAAATGTCATTCCGAGGAGGGCGGGCGAAAAAGCGAGAAGGTAAGCAGGTAATTGTTATTCGCCCGACGTGGGAATCTGGGCAACGTCGCATTAAGCTATAAGCTATAGCTACAAATTTTAAGCTTTGAACGGGGTTCCACAGATTGCCACGGGCTCACAAATTGTCAT
>JANQIY010000324.1 GCA_028281965.1 Candidatus Gastranaerophilales bacterium | reverse complement strand
TAATGCATAACTGATTTAGTAAACTAATTAACTCGATTCTCTATAATTTTTTGGCAAATGTTGCTCAGTCATATCCTGGCTTTTGGCTAATTAGAGATTCGAGTTTATTTTGAGAAAAATTTTCAAAAACCTATATAAAAAAGCGCGGCGGCGCATGAATATTTTAAGATTTGTTACTAAAAACTGCTGTCTTTGATACTTTTTAACCACATAATTTAATCTAAATTTACCTTAAATCGCCTGATGATATGCTAGCCTGCTAATATAGAGGGTTGTGAGGTTAGAAAATGGTAAAGACAAAAAGTTCTAATGGTGAAAAACACCAGTGTCAGGTAACTAAATCAGGAAAAGGTTTTAAATATTTTCCTGATTTATCAAGTGAAATTTTGACAACACACGAAAAGTCAGCTCATATAACAAGAGTTGTCAGGAAAGTAGTCAGGTATTTGCTTGAAGGCGAGGTAATAAAGGAAAAGTCCAAAGAAGCCCGGGTTATTGAGGAATTATTTAAGAAAAAAGACATTAAAGTTCAGAATATCCTGGATGAAATAGAAAAATTTATTCATTTAGCAAGTGAAAAAACAGGGTTGGATATGCTTTATGATAAGTTAAGCAGTCCGCCTTTCGGTTTAACAAGGCAGATTATATCCCTTCTTTTGCTGGGTATTTTATTAAAGCAGGGAGACAGGGTTTCAATATTTGAAAAGGGGTTGTTTCAATTAGAAATCACTGCCCTGTTATTTGACAGGTTAATGGTAAATCCTCATAAGTTTGAGTTGCAAAAAAATATTTTCACTGACAACAAAAAATATTATCTTGAAAATTTAGCAAAATTATTAAAAGAAGATACTAATAACCTTCTTGATATTACAAAAACTATTGTTTATCAAATAAAAGGGCTGGATAAATACACAAAGCATACTGACAGCTTATCTAAAAATACACTTAAGCTAAGAAACGCCATATTAAGCGCAAAAGAGCCGTATAAATTGATTTTTAACGACATTCCGGTTGCTCTGGGGTTTAAGGGTTATGAGCAATGCGGCGATGAGTTTTTTAACCTGTTCAATAGCTGCTTAAGGGAACTTGAGAACAATTATGCATTGCTGTTAGCGGAAATGGAAATGTTTTTATTTGATTCATTTAATTTGAAAACAGGTGCAAAAGGCAGGGAGTCACTAGCTGAAAAGGTCAGGGCGGTTGAGGAATTTGTTTCGGATGACGAGATAAAAACCGCCATCAACAGCATAAAAATCATTGACCTGCCCCACAACCGCTGGCTGGAGCGGGTTGCTACCGTCATTAACAGGAAAAACGTTCCCAAAAACTGGTCTGACAACGACCTTGCTGATTTTAAGCGGAAAATATTGCTTATCTCCTCTGAAATCAAGAAGTTAAAGAGTTTATCGGGTTTGCAGGATGAGCTGGAGTTCATTCTTGAGCTGGTAAACAGGTTACCAGGAGCCAAAAAACTTACTTTAATCAATATCTTGAAGGAGAAAACCGCATGAAAGAACACCACGTCAGGGAAGAAGTTGCTGAGGCAATGAAGGCTGTTAATAATTTATACAATAGTGAAAGTATCCAGGAAATTACGGAATTTTTAAAAAAACATGCCGGAAAAGTTGGTGAACAACAGGCCGTAAGAGATTTGCAAAAGGCGATAAATATGCTTAATAAGGGCAAAAAGGATTCGCCGGTAGAAGAAAAACAGCCGTTAAAAGAAGATGGTGACCTGGGAGAAAAAACTTACGGCAGCCTTATTTTTGTATTTAAAAACTACACACCACGGCTCATAAATAAATTTATCAGAAGAGCTGCAATTAATAACGCAATTTTTGACACTAAAAACAATAACAATGTAAATACTGAAAAAAAAGTGGATAAAATTTATGAAAACTTAAAAACCGATAAGGAGAAAGCAATATGAGTGATAGATTAATTGAAAAATATGTTTGGGAAACAGATGGCGGATGTCCGGCATGTGAAGCCCTGGACGGCAAGGAATTTAAAACAATAGATGAAATACCTGATAAACCGCATCCAAATTGTGATTGCACCATAAGAGAGGTTGACGGGGAGCTTTGTGATTGTATAGAGCTTTGGGATATGATTGATGAAATGATTGGCGATGCTGAAAGTTTAAAACTGGAGGTTGAAATTGAAATTACAGAAATTAAAAATATAGAATCTGAATATTCAGGCATTGACAGTGATGATGTAATAAGAGCAGTTAGGGATTTGCATAGTCTTTTAAATCCTTTACAAACACTTGTTATGACTCTTGGAATTTTTGCTTCTAATTATTTCGCCCTGCTAGAAGCTCAGAAGAAGGGGCTTGAAGGAACTGATAAATTTTATCATGCAAAAGCTAACTGTGAGGCCGCACAACTCGGGATTTTAAGCTCTAAAATAGCAGAAGGGTTGAGCAATTTAAAGGAACTTGCTGACTATTACGATGATCTTTATGTACATAAAAAATCATTAGAAAAAATTTTAAAAGATTCCGCTGAAGACCAGGAAGCAAACCGAGAAGGACGAGAACTAGGAAGAAAGTATCCTATTAAAAATCCCAAGGATATATTAAGACATAGAATTCCTGACGGCTTACCTGAAAAGTATTGGTAATGTAGGTTTACATGCTAGGCTATATATTATGAAAATGATTTTAGGTAAAATCTTTAATATAATAAAAACTATAAGTATATTGATTGTTATATGCTTATATGCACTTTTCTGTTTTTTTATTACAGCTTTTCTATCTATAAATATACTGACAGTTGGTTTTGGACTTAGGGACGGATTTGACTGGCAGATAATTATTTATATTATTTATTTAGCTATGATTATACTCGGGTCTTTGTCAATTCCCTGGTTTTTGTTTTTTATAAAGACGAAAATAAGTAAAATTTTTATAGTATTAATTTATTTAATTTTGTTTTTTTCATATTTTTATACGCATAGTCTCTTGCCTTCTGTTAAAGAGCAATACGATTTAGGCAGATGTGCAGATTGGGGTGGACGCTGGGATAGTATTGAAGATAAATGTATAATGCCAAATTCAAAAAAGACCAGGAAGTAAACCGAGAAGGACGAGAACCAGGCAGAAAATATCCTATTAAAGACCCCAAAGATATATTAAGACATAGAATTCCGAAAGATCTACCAAGAGAACGTTGGTAGGAAGATTTATTATGATAAAATTAATTACTATGAAAAATTTTTTTTTAGTATTATATACGATTTTCAAAGTATTGATATGTCTGCTCATAACTGTTTTCCTTGTTTATGGATTTATGAATGTATCCATAAGACCAATTTTAGGAAATGATAACTGGGACTTTCAAATAGTATTTTATCTATTGTTTACACTTTTTACTTTAATTGCCTTATGGATAATTCCATTTATAAAAACCAGTATAATTATAAAATTAATACCTATAGTCTTGCTTATTGTTCAATTTAAACTTCCTCATTTAATGCCTTCTGTAATACATCAGTTTAAGCAAATTTATTGTATAGAAGATGGGATATGCCATGAAGGTGCGGAAGTGTACAGAAAAGGGCAGAAAATAATTATCAACAAAGAAAACTGTCTGAAATATGGCTGGAAATGGAATGAAGAAGGCAAGTTTTGTAATCTGAATGACTGGGCAAGAGAATAAAAAGCAAACCGGGAAGGACTAAAATCAGGAAAAAATTATCCTATTAAAGGCCCTAAGGATATATTAAGACATAGAATTCCTGACGGCTTACCTGAAAAGTATTGGTAAATTTATATTAAAATATATAATTATGAAAATTATTTTTAATTTACTTGTTATAATATTTAAATCCTTATTGTGTTCGTTTTTTACAGTAGTTATTTCTTATTTAACTTTAGAAATTATCATTGGTCCTATTTTGAGGCTTAATGAATGGGATTGGCAAATATTACTTTATTTAATATCTGCAATTTTTACAATACTGGGGCTTTGGGCGATATTTTTTATAAAAACAAAAATATATATAAAATTAATTTATGCAATTTTATTTATTTTACATTTTAATTTACATAGTTTTTTGCCTTCAGTCATGAAACAACTTGATCATAACTTCTGTCTTGATACAGGAATATGTGCTCAAGGTTTAAAAATCAATACAGAACACGGCAGAATTAAAATCAACAAGGAAAACTGCCTAAAATATGGTTGGGAGTGGGATGAAAAAAGAAAATGGTGTGATTTGCGTTCAAATTAAAAGACAGGAAGCGAATCGTGATGGTAGAGAATTAGCAAGAAGTTGAATACAAAAACTCTTAGCCACTGCATTTGCGGCACCTAAGAATTTTTTCCACTGTCCTTAAGTATGCAAGCTAACAGATACGGCAGGAAACAAGGTTGTCAAAATCCTGACGGGAATTGCGGCGACCTGGTTGATAAGTACCGTCCAAGAGTCCTTGATGATAAGTATTAATTTTTTTCATACAATTAAAATGCTTTTATGTTGATCCTCTATATATTCAACCCCTAAATTCTAATTTTTTATCCCTTAATAACATTATTAAACTCCTGTTTGATAATATTTTTGCCTGTTTTTAAATCCTTGTTTAAAATTATATTGATAAATAGTTTAAAAACAAAGCGAGAGAATTTAAGTTTGAAGTTTATTTTAAATAAAAAATTTTTGGGAATTTTAATAAGCTTGCTTTTTATAGGAATAATTTTCGCCCAGGTGGATGTCGGTAAGACTATCCGCTCTTTTGGGCTTATGAATCCCGTTTATATCATTCCTATAATTCCGGTTTATTTTATGGCGTTTGTTCTAAGAGCATTAAGATGGAAAATTTTCCTGCATAACCCGGAATTAAAGTTTAATTCCCTGCTAAGTTCTATTTTCATTGGTTTTAGCCTGAACTGCATATTGCCTGCAAGAGCCGGAGAGATATACCGGGCTTATTTTTTTAGTAAAAAAGAAAATCTTAATAAAACCAAAGTTTTTACTTCTGTGATTTTAGAGCGTATTTTCGATGGAGTTACACTGTTTTTAATTTTGGTTGCTGCAATTTGTTTTATATCTCCGGGAAAGATGTTTTCTAAAATAGCATTAAGTGCCGGGGTAGTATTTTTTAGCGGATTTATTTTTATGCTGGCCCTGGCGAAAGTCCGGGAAAGTGGCAGTAAAAGAAAGAAATTAAAAGAATTTATCTTTAAATTCATAAATATATTTCCGGAAAAGATAAAAAAAATACTTGAATCTGCTGTAAATAAGATTTTTTCAATCACCCATTCCTTTATAGAAGGTATTGCAATGCTGGATTCTTGGGGAACACTTTTAAAAACAATGTTAATTTCACTTTTAGTCTGGTTAATGGAAGGGTCTTCGATGCTTCTTGTCATAAAAAGTTTTGGTATAAAGATTTCTCTGCTGGGCGTATTGCTGGTTTTGAGCGTAACAGCGTTTTCTTCACTTATTCCTGCAGGCCCGGCGGGGATTGGACCGTATCAATGGGGATATATGATTGCCCTGAGGGTGTTTGGAGTGGAGCCGGAATCAGCTCTTGCCGTATCAGTTATAAACCAGCTCCTGTCAATATTTCTTGTGCTTCTGGCAGGAGCATTTTTTGTCTGGAAAGATCACTTAAAACTTGATGAAATTAAGCAAAATTTAGAAGAGAAGCAAAAAGTTCCCGATTTTTAGAGATAAGAGCCTGCCTGGCTAAAATTACTGATAGCTTTTTATATAAAGCGATACAGGCTCCCTCAGGACTGTGATGTATTAAAACCCTATACGCCTGTTCTGCGAAGCAGGCGTATAGGGTTTTAACCAAACTGCTTCTAACTTTGATGCCAGGCAGGCTCTTATATTTATTGTTTTAACTTCTTCACTCATTAACTTTATTTTGTTAGTATTAATTGTAAGAAATTCTTTAATCTTAAACCGGTTTTTACAGGAAATATTGTGTTTAACGTCTTTTTGACCAATTCTGCAAATAAATCTCAAAAAAAGCTTGATAAAGCTTTAAGACTTAAAATCAGGGAATCTATTGAAAAAATTTCAAAAGATCCTGAAAATTCAGGTGAAAAACTTGTTTCCCCGCTTTCTGACGTTTACTCCCACCATATAAAATACAAAGGCAGGGAAGTTAGAGTTGCTTATGGTATAGACGTTGAAAGCCAGACTATTTATATCTATTTAATAGCTTTTCACGAAAATTTTTACAGAAAATTAAAAAATATTATTGATTCATAAAAAACTATTGTGCTGCTTGTTTGTGATTTTCGGTAGTTTCCCGATACCATGTTGATAACTCCCGAAATATCACTCCGAGGAAGCCTGGCCCGTGCTTGCGGATTGCTCGCAGAGAGTGAAGGCATGAATGAGACCAGGCTCCCGCAGCATGAATGAGCTACTGCGTTAGCTCCCGCTCACGCCTAAGAGCAAGCAAGCTGACACGGGGCGGCAATCTGTCCAGCTAATTTTATCGCTTATTAGTTTTAAATATATGGGCTTTCAGCACACTCAGACAGATTCTCAATTCATGCGAAAAAGAATAATAATGCTACTGTGTCTATGTCTTTAAGGAGTAAACAATAAAAACTTAAGTGTTTTTAAAATTTTCAAAAATTTATTCTCCCTCCACCCACCCAATTTTTGGTAATGCTCAAGTACGAACTGATAAGTTGTAATTAATAATAAATAGCTCTGTAACAATCTCATGAAGTTTCT
>JANQIY010000322.1 GCA_028281965.1 Candidatus Gastranaerophilales bacterium | reverse complement strand
TAAATTTTAAGCTTTGAACGGGGCTCCTCAGATTGCCACGGGCTCACAAATTGTCATTGAGCCCTCGCAATGACAATTTGGGTGTTATCAACTCAATTTCGCCAGACAAAGGGATTTTTGAAAAATTCTTAACCCGTGATTGGAGTTATTTAACTCGAGCCGCATAATCACAATAGGCTCAATTGAAAATCAGGAAAATTTTTTAAATATTATAGCTTTTCTTAATTTTAATTATCCAAATTAATTATTTTAAATATAGCCGTTTTTATGGATTAAAACTACCGCTAATAACGTAAAAATAATATTACCTTTCTTTTGTGTGTAAAGTTTCCGGAGGGAGAGAAAATATGAAAAAAGTTCTATCATTACTTGGGCTATTAGGATTAATGGTCTTTTTAGCTCAGCCGGTTCAGGCACAATGTTGTTGTCCTCAAATGAACCCATGTTGTCCTACAGGATATGCATGTCCTGTATGCCCGCCTCAGGTAGTTTATCAACCCAGAGTTGTATCCCAGGCAAGAACTGTTTGTTGTCCAAAAATGGCTTATCAGTCCAAAACAATTTGTGAACCTATAGTTTCTTACCAAAACAAAACAATTTATGAACCTAGATTAGTTTATGAACCCAAGACAATTTGTGAACCTATAGTTTCTTATCAAAACAGAACAGTTTGCGAACCTGTGATGACTTACGAACCTGCTACAGTTTGTGAATCAAGAATGGTTTATGAACCTCAATTAGTTTGCCCGCAGTCACCATGTCCAATTATGGGAGCAGCAGCCCCTATAACACCTATGTGTTGTTCTCCTATAATAGGGAAAAACTTTGCAGGCCGCTTTTTTGAGGATTTCCTCGGCTTCGATAGAGATTTTGTAAGTTTTTAACTTAATTAAAACTTAAACGAAACGGAAAGACTGGTCAATAAAGCCAGTCTTTCTGTTTCTAAATTTTTTAATAAATGACAAGAATATAGTGGGTGCGCATCCACCTAATAAACGCCAATCAGCTGGAAGTTCCTGCTCAATCAATTTTATAAACTCTAATAATGGCATATTTACTGCTTCTGCCGGTTTCCATAATGTTGTAAACTGAGGGTCTTTTACGCCTCGCTCTACATGTTTGCTTTATAAGCAAAAGCGTCGAAATATTTTCTCCACAGGGTTTCTGATGAGCTAAACCTGTTATCGCCATAAAAATAATCAACCAGGGCTTCCCTTGTCCTTAAAATTTCTTTTAACCGCGAATAAGGAAGATTGAAAAAGTTTTTACGTAAGTGTCACCCTCGTATCTGATGCGGGTTCTATTTAGTCAGGGCTATTGTCTATTATGTTTGCCGGATAGA
>JANQIY010000321.1 GCA_028281965.1 Candidatus Gastranaerophilales bacterium | reverse complement strand
TAAATTTTAAGCTTTGAACGGGGCTCCTCAGATTGCCACGGGCTCACAAATTGTCATTGAGCCCTCGCAATGACAATTTGGGTGTTATCAACTCAATTTTGGGAGACAAGGGAATTTTTTAAAAATCTATATGAAATTGTTAAATTGCGAAAGCATAGCCTCATTTATGCCGGTGAAGAAGTTACAATTTTATCACTTCATAAATTACCACTACCAAATTATCTTGTTAAAAAAAAATTTACATAAATTATCAACGCCAAATTGCTTGTTATACAAGAATTTTAAAAAAATGCGAAAAAAACCTTAAAAACCAGGGGCAATTTTTATTTTTATGATACTTATATATTTAGCGTACTAAGCATAAGTATTGTAGAGGTTAGGAAAATGACAACAGGAAGCGTAACATTACCGACATTAAACACAATGGGGCACTATCCTCAACAATCTTTAGATGAAAAACCTCAACAACCTGGGATGCTTACTCCGGAGCAACAACTGCTTTTAATTGCAAACGCTTCAAATGATAATCTTGAAATTATGGCAAGAAACGAAGCTGCCAGAGACTATAACCAGGACCCGACAAGGAAAGTCACAGAAGTGGTAGGTACCGCTATTCCTTATGTGGACAGTGTTGTTCAGGGAGCGCTGCATAAAGGCTCTTCCAGCGCACAACTGGCAAAAACCGTAAGTAAGGGAAGCGACTGGGGTATATTTACAGGAGCCGTATGGTTATATCATAAAGCCCTTGATAAAGTTTATGACAATGTTCCCGGTTTAAGAAACTTCAAGGAAGATAACCCGACATTAGCTTTTGTGGGTGAACTCATTTCGGCTGTCGGAGTAGGACAGGCTGCAATCTGGGGCTATAATAAAGCTGTTGAAAAGGTAACAAAAGGTAAAACAGTTACCGAGGTAGTTGAAGGCTGGATTTCCAAGTCGCCTAAAACTGCTGAAACCGTCGCTAAGGTCTTTAAGCCTATCCAGATGATTCCTGAAAAAGTGAGGGGTTACCTGGGGCTGGGCATATTCCTAACTTTCGGCGGAATTATACTTAAAAATATCTTTGACGTGCATAATAAAAAAGTCCAAGAAGACAAAAGACTGGAAGAATTGAAAGACGAGCGTGAAGCAGCTAAAATCCTTTTAGGCCGGAAAATGGATGCTCAGGCCTCATAAGTTGCCGACTTGTAAAATTTTGTTCAGCAGCTAAAAATGTTTATTAAAAAGGAATAAAAAATGCTCTTAGCTGCAGATATTGGCAATACAAACATTACAGTCGGGATTTATGACGGGGAAGACCTTATTGCTTCCTGGGTTTTGTGCTGCGATAAGAACAAAACCCAGGATGAGTACGGAATAGTACTTCTTAGCCTTTTAAATTTCAATCTTGGCCCTGTAAAACTTGAAGCGGCGGTTATTTCCAGCGTGGTTCCTTCTCTTACAGAGAAATTCCGGCTTAGTCTGGAAAAATACTTTAATATACCCGTATTAAAAATCTCTTCAAAGACCAAAACGGCTATTACGCTTGATGTTGAGAACCCAAAGGAAGTCGGCTGCGATAGAATAGCCAATGCTTGCGCCGCTTACAGGCTTTATGGCACACCTGCTGTCGTTGTGGATTTCGGAACGGCGACGAATTTTGATGTTGTCAGCTCAGACGGGCGGTTTATCGGCGGAATCATTGCCCCGGGGCTTAATATGTTGGCTGAATCCTTTAGTTTCTCTACTAACCTGCTCCCTAAACTTAAAATTGAAGGAATTAAAAGCGTAATCGGCAAAAATACCATTCAAAACATGCTAAGCGGTGTAGTAGTAGGCCATGCTTCCATGATTGACGATTTAATCACAAGGATAGAGGAAGAATTGGGTTCTTCCGTAATCACTATAGCGACCGGCGGGTTTTCTTCCGTAGTTACTGAACATATGAAAAAACCTTTTGATTATTTTAATAAAAACCTTACTTTGGATGGATTAAAATTAATTTATGAGATTAATAAAAATAAAATTGTCTGCTAAACAACTTGAGTTACTAACGGAATTTAGAGCCTATCCGGGAAATAGAGCAATAAACGACCAATGTCATAATGAGGAAGCCTGCCCCGGGCTTGACACGGGGTGGTAATGAAAGCCCATAGTGTTAACCGGACAGATTGCCACGGCGGCGCTTCGCGCCGCCTCGCATGACAAGTGTTTGATCTTACCTGGTTCTACCTATAAATTATTTTCCGGATAGATTCTTAATCACTTGAGTTGTTAATTAGCCAAAAGCCAGGATATGACTATGCAACATTTGCCAAAAAATTATAGAGAATCGAAAAGAGGCGGAGCCTCTTTTCCACCTA
>JANQIY010000304.1 GCA_028281965.1 Candidatus Gastranaerophilales bacterium | reverse complement strand
CATAACACTGTCTGCTGTTGTGATAACAATTACATTATCAGGAGAAGTTGGAACTGCACCGATTTTAATATCAGAATCAGTGCCTATACTCGCATCTTTCAATAATTGTCTTACGTCTTTTTCTATCATATTCTTCCTCCAAAACTGTGAAATAAACTGTTTTTGGTATTTAATGTTCATACTAAAAATTGCCAGCGTATTTTTACGTCTGACAATCTATGCAAAATCATGGATTTTGTAATTAAAATGTTTTTTAAAGTTGAAATAATGACTTTCAAGTTATTTTATTTCCCACAAACACTCAACTCGCTAGGTATAAAAACCCTTGTATAATATACAAGACATTATTCTTTAACTTATTTATTAGCTGTTTTTTTAATTTATGTTCATTATATTAATTTATAAAAAAAATGCAAGATATCGTTTGTATTGCCATTTTTCTATATTTGTATTCCTTAAAAGCACTCAAACCAAGAAATATCAAAGTTTTAGATAAACATTTTAATCCTAGCTTTATAAAATCACTAAAATTTAAAGCAGGAAATAAGTCATATAAGCATGCCATTAAAAATTAAGCATTTTTATAAAGCCTGACATAATTAACTTTTTCAATAAATTATTTCAGTATTATAGATATGAATGATATAAAAGAACTTTTAGGAAAACGCATAAGAGAGATAAGAAAATCTCAAAACCTAACTCAGGACTCTTTGGCTGAGTTAGTTGGCGTTGAATCTCCAAGTATAAGCAATATAGAGAATGGAAAATACTATCCAACGAATGAAAATTTGCAGAAAATAGCAGATGTGTTAAAAGTTAAGCCTTATGAACTCTATATGTTTGAGCATTTAAAACCTGTTGATGAGCTTAAAGAGGAAATGCTTCAAGCTTTAGATGATAATGAAAAACTTACAAGACTTATGTATAAATTTTTTATTTCCGTTAAGTAGTCCAGAATTTAAATATCGCTGTTGTTGCTCATAATATCTCTTGCATATTTATTTGACTTAGAGTTTTTAATTTTTAAACCAACATTTGCAACAAAAATCAGTAAGGAGAATATATTTAAAAATTCAATTCTTTTAAGAACTGAGCCTAATTTATACGCCTCTGTATTTATCCAGTTAAATCCTTCCTGTAGTTCTTCAATAGTCATATTTTTAGGTTCAATAACCACGTGATTGCAGTCATACATTGAGTAGTCAGTTTCAATTATTCGCCCCTCCCGCTTCATTTTCTTATAATAGGGTGTGCCGGGAAATGGAGTATTAAGCGTGAATCTTGGCATATCAATGTGTGCCTTATTTATAAAATCAAGGGTTTGTTTAAAGATATTCTTTGTGTCTGAATCAAGCCCGAATACAAAACTTCCCGCAACCGTAATCCCAGCTTTATGGAACTTTTTAACAGCTTCTTTATATTTCCATACTGCGTTAAACCCTTTGGATATTTCATTTAAGGTTTTCTGATTTATAGACTCAAAACCTATGAGTATACTTCTACATCCGCTTTTTGCGACAAGTTTTAACAATTCCTTGTCTTCTGCAAGGTCGATTGTTGCAGGGGCAACCCAGTTTTTCTTTAAAGGAATCATCGCTTCGCATAATTTTCTTAAATACTCTTTATCTTGTGCTATGTTCGGGTCGTAAAACTCTATAAAAGGCGACTTTATAGCCTTTATCTCTTGAATAACCTGCTCAACATGTCTTTGATGGTAACCTCCGCAGACGTAAGGCTGGACACAGAATTCACACTTATTATCACAGCCAAAAGTTGCCTGAACACCATTTAATTTGACTTTAAATGCTGATTTACCATTATAACAAACCCTGTCAGGCTATAGTTTTAACAGCTGACGGGAGGTTAAAATTATGGGTAGTGGCTAAATTCTTAGTGATAAATTGTAATGTATGATAAAAAGGTGTGTTACAAGGTCGTGCCAGTAATCTGACTTTGAAAAAGCAAGTGTTTTT
>JANQIY010000291.1 GCA_028281965.1 Candidatus Gastranaerophilales bacterium | reverse complement strand
ATAAAAAAGAGGCGGCGGCGAAGCCGCCGCCCACCTCTAGGGTGGGTTGGGCGGGCATTTTAAGGAATTTTGAAAAAATGTAATTAGCAATTCGAGTTATTTTTAGAAATTTTCTCAAAATCTATGTAGAATGTTATAATTTAAAATATAGTTAATTATTGCTGTTAACTATCATCTTTTAAATAGCCCTTTATCTAAATAGTGGGAATTGTAATTTATGAGAAAAAAATTAGTTTATGTTATTAATATTGCTTTAGCCCTGTTTTTTATGCTGGGAACAGCTGACCTGGCTTATTCGCAGGAAGAAGAAGTAAGTGAAAATGTACATTACACCTGCTTTGTAAAAAAGGAATTAACTGAGGAAGCAAAACAGTTAAATACTTTTCTGGCAAAATACTTCCTGGCCTCTGAAAGTCATAATATTGACGAATTAAAAGAGCTTTATGCTAGTGATTTTATAAGCGGGGACGGCTTTAATAGGGAAAAACTCCTGGAACTTATTAAGGACAGCTGGGATTTATCGCCTGGTTTAAAATACTCAGGACATATCCAGGACTTGAAGTTTGATAAAAACTTTGCGACGGTTGAGCTTAATGAAGATATTACAGGGGAGACAAAAGAAAAATCGGAAATAACAGGCGATACAGGTTTGCTGGAAAGCTCCTCCAGGACAGTGCTTTACCTGCGTAAATTTGGTAAAGGCTGGCAGGTTGTGTCTGATAAGACCTTATATGAAGAAACTTCCATAAAATACGGTGAGGCAAAAGGCCTGGATATAAATTTATACGCTCCCGGCCAGGTTATGCCGGAAGACAGCTATACAATCTCGCTTGACACTGAAATTCCGGATGATATGTTTGCTGTAGCATCTATTATCAGTGAAAATCTTTCCTATCCAAGAGAAAACAAGAAAGAAACATTCAGGCAGGTTCCCGCTGACGTACAGCTTTTGGAGAGGGTCGTGCAGGCGAATAATAAATTTCTAAACGAGCTTGCAATAGCCTCTGTAAGTTTTTGCAACGTAAAAAAGGATGTCTTTAAAAGACCTGATATTGATTTTACAGGAACAGCCGTCTTAATAAAGAGGGTTAACGTGCTAAATGCTCCGGCTTCTGAAGAGTAAAATGCCTTTTAAGTTGCTTGTTTTTATTATAGTTTTTGTAACCTTTCTGGCCGATAGGATTACCAAGTATTTTATTATTAATTTTCCTTTCTATGATGGCTTTGTAGATATAAATACAGGTTTTATGAGCATAGTCCGGGTTTATAATACGGGCGCAGCCTTTGGAATCCTCAAGGATCATACGTTTTTTCTCATGTTATTTTCACTGCTGGTCGTAATAACGCTTTTAGTGTACCTTTTAAAAAATGGACAGAAATTAAACAGGCTCCAGGTTATTGGGATATCGGTTATTATAGGGGGAACTGCCGGAAATTTCTTTGACAGGCTGGTTTATGGCTATGTAATTGACTTTATCAAACTTAATTCTATTGACTTTCCAATTTTTAATATAGCTGATATCTTTATTAACATTGGAGTTTTAATAATTTTTGCCGCTATATTCATTGCTAAACAGGAAGATAGTACATAATAAACCCGGGCCGCCAATTAGCCAAAAGCAAGGATATGACTATGCAACTAGCGACTCGAGTTAACTAACCCGTCATTGGGGTTAAATAGCTTATTTGCTCTCATTACGCCTTATTGTAAAGTTTACCCTGGCAAGATACTCTTTTTTCCAGCTCCCGGTCAATCATATTAAGCACTTTAAATTTTTCACAAAGCCATTGGGGGGCAACCAGGATTTTTTTAAGCCCATTACCGGCAATCCTGTGAATAGTTGTCGAAGGTGGAAGCTGCTCAAGAAAATCACATACTACTTCTACGTATTCACCCATGGAAAGTAGTTGAACCCTGCCCTGGTTATACATTTTTTCGAGCTCAGTATCTTTTAAAACACATAAAAGATGCAGTTTAACCCCATCAATTCCCATTTCTGCAAGAATTTTGGCAGTCTGAAGCATATCTTGCCGGGTCTCGCCCGGAAGCCCGATAATTACGTGGGCACATATCTTTATACCCCGGTTTTTAGTAATCTCAACCGCTTTCACAAAGTCTTCGAACTCATGTCCCCTGTTAATTAGCTCTAATGTCCGGTTATGCACTGTCTGTAAACCATATTCCGCCCAGACCAGGTAATCTTTTGTATAAGAGCTTATGAGCCGGATTTTTTCCTCATCAACACAGTCAGGTCTTGTGCCTATGGAAAGCCCTACCACGTCAGGATGTGATAATGAACGATCATAAAGGGATTTTAGGGTTTCAACCGGAGCATAAGTATTGGAAAACGCCTGAAAGTAGGAAATGAACTTTTCTGCCCCGAATCTCTCCTTTAACCTTGAGATGCTTTCTTCAAGCTGTTTTTCTACAGGCAGCAGGCTGGAATGGGCCTGTGAAAAAGAACCGCCGCTATCACAGAAAATACACCCGTTTTTAGAGATTTCACCGTCCCTGTTCGGACAGCTAAAACCGGCATCAATGGTAACTTTATAGACCTTGCAGTTAAAAGTTTCCTGTAAATGCCGGCTGTATTGATTATATCTTTTTTCCACGCTTCTGTTAATTATTATCATCCTTTGGCGGCGGATAGGCGTAATGCTCTCCGCAACCCGGACAGATTACTTCCTGTATTTTTCCGTCTTCCAGTCTTACGACTTCAAAAAGTGTTTTGCAGGCTGAATTACTGCATCTGATTGCCCAGACAGGCCTTACTATTCGTGCCATTGTTCTTTTTTACCTTTCTATAAAGTAGTTATTTGACTATACTTTCTGAACTGATAACATTTTTGCAAGCTCATCGCCGATTTTAGAGGCTTTTTTCTCCAGGTCTTCTATTGAGCCGTTATTTTCTATTATATAATCCCAGTTTTTGTAATTATCAAGGTCAGTTTCTGTGAAATCGTCTTCTTTAACCAGTTTTCCTCTTTTTGCGCGCTCGTCCCTACCGGATTCCACCCTGATTTTAACAGCTCCGTGTTCTTCAAAAACCTCAATCTCATGCTGAAGTCTTACATCGGATATAATCAGGTTATCCTCATAGCTAAGCACCTTTTTAATCCAGCAGTCAGGGTCTTTTGCCCTTTTTTCATTGCTGAAATTGATTAAATCAGCCCTATATAGTGGTTTATTTCTTTCAATTTCATTAAAAGTAAGATTTTTTAGCTGGCTAAATTCTATTTTTATAGAATCAGCTATAGGGGCAAGTTTAAAATTCGGAAGCTTTTGTTTTATGACGTTAGCAACTGTATCTTTTCCTGAAAACTGTTTGCCGGAAATTACCACGATTTTTTTGTCTTTTTTGGTCATATTTTCCACCTTTCATATAAATTATTTTCAATATTATTTACATCAAGAACTTTACCGACAACAAAATCTATACTATCACTAATTACATTAATTTTTCCATAAAATCCGATAATGGGGGGAACGATATTTACACCCAGCTTTGATAATTTTAACATATTTTCAAGGTGAATTGAATTCAGGGGCGTTTCTCTCGGGACAACGGTAAGTGGGCGTTTTTCCTTTAAGCACACATCAGCGGAGCGGGTGATTAAATTTTCCGCATATCCCTGTGAAATTGCGGAGATCGTTGCCATGCTTGCGGGAGCGATTATCATCCCTGCTGTTTTATACGAACCGCTGGAAGGGTTTGCCCACAGCTCATCATCCAGCCAAATTTTCAGGTTTTGTTTTTTATTTTCTATATTATTTAAGAACTTGGTAATATTTTTATGAATAATTTCTTTATCATGGCTTAACTCAAGGTTTATTTCATGTTTTGCAATGTAGTAAGCTTTTGAGGAGATGATTAACTCCACTTTAAAGTCGTTTTCCAACAGGAATTCCAGCGTCCTTATTCCAAAGATAATACCACTTGCTGCTGTTATTGCCAGGATTACAGGGTTATCTTTCTTCACGGGCCTACCTTACTTGCTGTTCTCTTCTTTTTTGAAAAAAGGAAATTCAACATGAAAAAAGTTTTGAAAACGAAATTTGCTTTTTTCTTTAACTTCCTCTTCGGATTTTTGCTTAACTGATTCGGAAATTCCATATAAAAATTCAAGTTCTGATTTTAGTTCATCGAGATCTGTAATGCCGGTTAAATTTCCTCCCTGTGCAATTGAAATATTGCCTGTTTCTTCCGAGACAACAAGACAGGTCGCATCGGAAATTTCCGACATCCCGATAGCTGCCCTATGTCTTGTGCCGTACTGCCAGCTCAACTTGGGGTCTTCAGTAAGGGGGAGCAGTACGCCGGATGCAAGGATTTTATTATGCTTCACCACTATCGCGCCGTCATGAAGGGGGGTGTTGGGGTGGAAAATCGTGAGTATTAATTCCGTGCTTATTACCGCATTCAGCCTTGTACCGACTTCCAGTACATTATCAAGTTCCCCGGAGTTGTGAAATACTATCAATGCCCCTGTATGGGATTTACTCAGGTGTTTTACCGCGTCAACTATTTCATCTATGAGTTGTTTAATTTCCGCCTGGCTGTCGGGAGTTATTATATGCTTGTTTAAGAACCCTTTCTGGCCAAGGTATCCCAAAAGGCGTCTTAATTCCGGTTGAAATATCACAACCAGCGAAAATATTACAATACTGACAACGCTTTCAAGCAGTTTCCCGATTATGGGCAGGTTAAACACCTTACTTAAAGCAAGCGCGAGAAACAGCATTAAAATACCCTTCAACAGCTGTTCCGCATGACTTCCTGATATAAATTTATAAACTTTATAAAAAATAAAACCTATAATTAAAAGTTCCAGGATATTAACAAACCGCAAGTCAGAGCTAAAAGGCCATATAGAATACATGGCGTCAAAAAAAGACTGAGAAGATTGTATCAACTGGTCAAACATGTTGTAACCGGCCTGTTCCTGTCTATGTTTATTGATGAGCGCAGGATTTAATAATAAAACCATTACTTCAGGTTATTATGATTTGTTTTTATTATTAAACCTGCTTTAATGCTTAATTAAACAAACACCTGTTATCAGTATTTTTCCCGAAATTGATTATATACAGCTAAAACCGCTTTTTGCAAGCCTTTCAGGGATAACGTCAAAAGATATTAAATCCTGATAACTTTCTCTTTTTATTATAACATCAGACCGGCCTTTATGTACAATAATTGCTGCCGGCCGAGGTGCCCGGTTGTACTGGCTTGCCATTGAATAGTTATAAGCTCCGGTTGCAGGAATGCATATTATATCCCCCGGGCTTATAGCAGGCAGTTTAATGGCCTCTATAAGTATATCTCCTGATTCACAATACTTTCCGGCAATTGTAACTGTTTCTTCATTATTACTGTTTACTTTATTGGCTACCAATGCCGTGTATTTCGCCTGATACATAGATGGTCTCGGATTATCAGACATTCCTCCGTCTACGGCAATGTATTTCCTGCCGTCAGTAACCTGTTTATAGCTTCCTGCCCTATAAAGAGTTACTCCGGAATTGCAAATAATGCTCCTGCCGGGCTCTAATAAAAGTTTTGGTCTTTCAAGATTATGTTTTTTAATATTTTCATTTAAGGCTGGAATTATAACTTCCGCAAACTCATAAATAGAAATAGGATCGTCTTCCTCTGTATGTTTAACGCCGATTCCTCCGCCAAGATTAATTTCAGTGAATTCCATCCCGTATTTTTGTTTTATTTTTGCGTATTGCTCGGCAATAATTCCTACAAGATCAACGTAAACGTCTTTTTCAAAGATTTGTGAGCCAATATGGGCATGTAGTCCTTTTAAAGAAAGGTTGTTATAATCCGTTTTTATTTTAAGCACGGCTTCTTCAAGCTGTGCGAGGTCAAACCCGAACTTGCTGTCAATCTGGCCGGTTTTAATGTATTCATGTGTATGACACTCAATTCCGGGGGTTATTCTCAATAAAATATTCGCGGTAATTTCCTTTTCAGCGGCAATTTTATTTAGCAGCTCAAGCTCATAGAAGTTGTCAACCGTAATTCTTCCTACGTTACAGTATAAAGCCAGCTCGATTTCCTCGGGGGTTTTGTTATTGCCGTTAAAGTAGCACTTTTGCATTGCAAACCCGGAGTTCATGGCGGTGTAAATTTCACCGCCCGAGACCACATCCAGTCCCAAACACTCTTCTTTCATAATTTTACAGACAGCTCTTGTCATAAAGGCTTTGGAAGCGTAAAGTATTAAGACATCACCATAAGCTGAAAATGCGTCTTTATAATGTTTGCAGCACGTCCTTATTCCTTCTTCGTCATAAACATAAAGCGGCGTTCCGTATTTTTTTACGAGTTCAACAGTATCACACCCGCCTATTTCCAGGTGGTTTTGTTCGTTAATCCTCGCTGTATATGGCAATATTGACTGATTAACAGTTTTTTGCATTATTTTTCCTTTCAGTTAAGTATAATTAATGTTATTACAATATTTAAGCATATAAAGCCGTGCAATTTAAAATTTTATGCGGTTCTTTAATTTTATCACGGGGTAATCAAAAGAAAATATAATTTTACAGTATAAGGATATTCCGGCGTTTTTTAACGGTTTTAAGATACTCTTTAAGTTGTTTTTGTGTTAATTTTTAGAAGGATAAGCTTTCAATTAAAAAAATAATATATGCGAAAGAAGGAGAAAACGGTGGAAAGAGAATTAGTAGATACGGTCATAGTGGGAGCGGGACCTGCGGGAATTACAGCTGCTTATACACTTGCTAAAGCCGGTAAGGAAGTAGTAGTCCTTGAAAGAGGAGACTATCCGGGAAGTAAAAATATGTTTGGCGGCGCAATATATGCTCAGCCGGTAGCAGAAATTTTCCCCGAATTCTGGAAATCCGCACCTGTAGAGAGAAGTAGTGTCGAGCATAAATATGCTCTTCTCGGCGATGAAGACGGGACTGTCATAAGTTACAGAAATGGAAAACACGCCAGGGAAGGTCATTATAACAGTTTTACAGTAATAAGGTCAAAATGGGACAGATGGTGTGCTGAACAAGCGGAAGCTGAAGGCGCGTTTATCGTTCCTGAAACCCTTGTTGAGTCCTTAATCATCGAAGACGGCAAGGTAGTAGGGGTAAAAACCGAGCAGGAAGAGTTTTATGCCAGGGTGACCATTGTTGCAGACGGTGTGAATTCCCTTTTAGCAAAACAGGCATGGAATTATCCTGAAATTACACCGCAAAATGTTGCTCTTGGAGTTAAAGAAGTAATTTCCTTGCCAAAGGAAAAAATTCAGGACAGGTTTAATGTTGATGAAAAAACAGGCGTTATTTATACGGTTTTAGGCGGACCAATGCAGGGAATGGTCGGCCTTAGTTATGTTTATACAAATCTTGAGTCGGTAGTGGTGGGACTGGGAGTTACTCTTGAGGATTTAGCCCATTCTAAAACCAAGCCTTATGAGCTTTTAAACCAGCTTAAAAAACATCCCGTAATTGCGCCGCTTATAGAAGGAGGAGAGCTTCTTGAATATTCGGCTCACCTGATTCCGGAAGGCGGATACAAGGCAATGCCTCCTCTTTATAAAGACGGGGTTATGATTGCAGGTGACGCTGCAATGCTTGTAAACAACGTCCACTCGGAAGGCACAAACCTTGCTATGATGAGCGGTAAATTTGCTGCGGAAACCGCTATTCAGGCTATTGAAAGAGACGATTTCTCAGCTAATATGCTTTCTTTATACCGGAAAAAACTTGAAGACAGCTTTGTACTTAAAGACTTAAAAACCTATAAAGACACAATAGACACGCTCGAGAAGAACTCAAAAATCTTCCTGGGTTTCTACCCACAGAAAGTAAACGAGTTCATGAACCAGTTTACAGGCGTTGACAGTATTCCAAAGAAAGTAAAATACAGGCAATTTATAGGCGGAGTGATAGCTCAGAGATCATTTTGCCTTATTAATGACGGTTTAAAATTAGCAAACCTTGCAGGAGGAATATTACTGAGATGACAACAGATGAAAAAAAGGCAATTCCGGAACATATAGATGACAAGCTGTTTACGGTTAAGTATAAATGCGACGAGCAAACCCACCTCAAGCCCAATCAGCAGGACTGCAAGAATTGCGCTGAAAAACAATGCACCATTGTTTGCCCGGCAAACGTGTATGAGTTTGACAAAGAGCAGGACAAGCTCCTTGTAGGGTTTGAAAACTGCCTTGAGTGCGGTGCTTGCAGGATAATATGCCCGGCTGGTACTCTTGACTGGAAATATCCAAAATCCGGATGCGGAGTTACCTTCAAATACGGATAAAGCGTTTTTAAGGAAGAAACAAAAAATTCTTATGTAAAATTTTCAAAAATATTCCTTATTAAATTTTTTCGGTCGAGCGACCGACCGAAGGGAGGGAAGCGAGA
>JANQIY010000290.1 GCA_028281965.1 Candidatus Gastranaerophilales bacterium | reverse complement strand
TAAACAAGTTAACCATTCTTCCCTCTTGTTTTTGCCTCCCTTTAGACCCTTTTCTACAGCTCCAACCACACTTCCTCCGGCGGCCGACACGGTTTGGTTAGTCAAAAACGGGTCTCGATTTCATTCGAGTAACCCATGCCCGTTTCCAAACCAGAAAGGTCAAACCTGTGTGGTCATATACGGATAGGTCACACAAGACAAGCGACTAAAGTTCAAGCAATTTACCATGAGTGGGGATCCACCGAGCAAAAATTCACTTCTTTCGTTTCTGAGAGAAAGCTCTAGTGTGGGTCCGGGAATTATACGCTAGATAAGCCTAATCTAGATGCAGAGGTAAGTACAGGTTTACTTATTAAACCTTATTTAGACCAATAACAAATTCAAGTTTGCTACAAAGCTTTAAGCTCTGATTTATAATCCAACTTGGTTTGATGATGCTGTAAATACTAATATTGTTTAAAAAAGCAGGTTATTAGGAGTTATTAGCAGTTATTAGAGGTTATTATGAGTTATTAGAGGTTATTATGAGTTATTAGCGGTTATTATGAGTTATTAGCGGTTATTATGAGTTATTATGCTTTTTTCCGGTTATTTGCCTATATACCCACACCGCTATAAAGCTTTAAAGGAAAGTTTATAGTTTTGTTTTCAATACTGAAAAATAATTTCCCATTATTCAGGAAAGGGTATTTCTGATCCAGCAACATAATATTGGGTGTTTAAGTGAAATAGAACCTTCGTTTAGTATCATAATGTAACTTAGACGGAAGAACGCAGTCATCTTTGTTGACTTTTCTTCTTCAAAACGGTTAAGCGCATGTGTGGAGTGGTTCATTTGCAAAATGTTTTACACGTGAATTAATATTTTTTTCCATTCAATACAAGCAAATCTTAACTTCTTTTACTTAAAAAACAAAGATAACATTACCAAATCACGATTTTTTGCGTGTCGCACAGGTTCGTTGAGATTATATTCAGCGTGATTACTTTCGGCGTTATACTTTCGACTTTTCCAATTCGCCGTTTATATCTTCAGCGTTGTCATAACGGCGAGTGCAGTTTTGGCGTACCAATTTTGTAAACGCTAATGCTTACCGCTGAATATCGTAACTGCTTTTAATAAATAAACTCTTACATAATGTTGCACACACGCCCACAGAACCCGTTTGCGGCAGCCTTAAGTGCCCACAAGCGGCAGTGTGGAAGGGAATCCCTAGGGGTTTTCTACGAAAGCCTATTAGGATATGCTGCTTCCACAGCAGTATCATGGAATTTCCGTGGAAGTACAATTTCTGCTTCCAC
>JANQIY010000270.1 GCA_028281965.1 Candidatus Gastranaerophilales bacterium | reverse complement strand
AATTTACAAAAAAGATATTGGATTTCTCAAAGAATGGTTTAATATTTATTGTCAGGAGTATAATTGCACTAAAGAAGATGCTCTTGAGAGGATTATTGAAGAATAATTTCTAAAAATCAAAAATAAAATTTGATTAAAAATCTATCTTGTTCCATTTTGGGTGATAAAAATTGTCAAACTGACTGATAAATTATAAAGGGTTTTGCCAATCGGCAAAACCCTTGTTGAAAATGGTCGGAACGACTGGATTTGAACCAGCGACCCCCACCACCCCAAGGTGGTGCGCTACCAAGCTGCGCTACGTCCCGTTTTTTACTCTTTATAATCGTATTTACTATATTAAACGACAGAAAATTTGTTTTCAAGTAGCATAAAAGATAATGTATTTTATACGAGATCACAGTTAAGTTTCGGGTTTTTCTGCAAGTTTCCCGTCAGTCAAGCCTGCCATACAATGACATTTCTTCCAGAATATTGTGAATAATCTCTATTGCCCTGTCAATTTCTTTTTTATCAATATTATAAGGTGGGCAAAGCAGCGTTTTATACTGACTTAAAGGTTTTAAGAGCAGTCCTTTCTCAAAGGCGGCTTTTGCAAATTCCCATGAAGGAATTTCGCTCACCAGCTCAAATATCATTCCGTGGGGGATGAAATCTGCTATTGCAATATGGATTTCAGCCAGCTCACCGAATTTTTTCTCAATATACTTAGAAATTTCACTTATATAAAGCTCATAGCTTTCAAAATTTTTAATAAATTCATTTGCTTGAAAGTATCCACAGGAAAATATTCCTGTTTTTTTTGTTAATTGCTCATTATTAACAATACTTTTATCAAAAATTGCTGTATAAAAAGGAGTTCCTAATGTTAAACCCCTTGAAGCCATTATCAAATCCGGTTTTATAGACTCGATAACATTGAATAACCCCCTATTTAACCTCAATGGAGAAATTGAGCAAGTATCATAAATAAGCAATGCGTTGTTTTTGGAGCAGTACTGCCTTACAAGCTTCAGGTAATCAATTTCCGCAACTTCCAAAGAGTCTTTTATCTGCGCTATTTGAAGTATGACTGCCGCTGTATTTTTGTTTATAAAGGTTTTTACGGGTGATTCATCGTTTAATGGGATTCCGGCTATCTTTTTACCGGTTAAATCAAGTTTATAGTTTTCCAGGGAAGATATTAAAACCGAGTTTTGGGGTTTTGAATCGATAACTTTTTTCAAGAAATCCTGAAGTTCCTGCTTTTCAGGAAAAAATAAAATACCGTCATAAGTTGTTTTTTCCTTGATAATTGTCTCAAGGTTTAGCGCATCTTCTGATTTTAGGCATTCCGAATCAAAAAAACCCGAGGTTTTCGGACTTTGAAGAAATCCAAGCGGAAAATGGTCATTATTAGACGTTAAATCAAGATATTTTCTGTCTTTTTCGTCAAACAGGTAAAATCCTTCGGTTTTTTTTATCATACATTTAAACGGTGATTCCGGCTGTGTTTCCTGTAGATTTGCGGTTTCAGGAATTTCATGATCAAAATTTTCTATATTCATAATCTCCATTTCTGCAATTTTAGTTAACTAAAAATTGTTATATACCTATAATGATTATATAATTTAATATGAGTTTGTAAAAATCTCTTTTAACGGGAGAAAAGGAAAGTTGGATATATTGACCCCCGATAGCGATGATCTGGCTGTTAAAAGCTACAATAAAAGAAAACTTAACAGGTTAAAAAAAAGAAGAAAAATGCGCAGATTCAAGATATTATCTGCAAGGTTGCGCATCCTCGCAAGGATAGCCTGTTATGTGCTTGTTATATGGGGTTTTATAAAGCTTGCTAACCTTCCGTTCTGGTTTTTGAACGAAAATATTTTTATGAGCTATCCTAGCAAATACCTTGAACTGAAAGGGAATAACATTGTATCTGAAAAGCAGGTTATGGATAAACTGAAAGAAATTAGCCTGCCTGAAAAACCTCTTTATCTAATAGACACAAGGCCCATAGAAAAAAAACTTGAGGAAATGCCTCCCGTAAAAAAAGTTTTCATCAGAAGATACTGGCTCCCTGCAAGGCTAAGGGTGGTGGTAGATGAAAGAAGACCTGCAATTTCAATTGCGCCGAATTCAAAAGTCGACCCTATAGCTGTATTTACCCTTGACGGCAGTAAAGTAGAAATCCTGGAAAAAGAATATTTACCCCTGCCGGAAAATATTGAAGTCTATAAGGTTATTACCTATGACGATTACAAAAGCTGGAAACCGGCGCAAATTCCGTATATTCTGAGACTGGCTTTACATCTTGAGAATGCCACGAGTGACCGGCTGGAATATATTGATATCAGAAACCCTGATGATGTCTATGCTCAAATGAAGCATGTAAAGTTAAGAATAGGTTCTTTAAAAGGAAATGAAATACTCAATAGAATTCAAAAAGTCAGCTCTGTAATTCCTGAGGCGATGAAAATTAAAGAAAACATAAATTATATTGATTTGCGCTGGAACAATGTTTCTATAAAGCTAAAGAAGAATAAATAACCCCAATGACGGGTTAAATAACTCGAGTTATTAGAAGCGGTCTCAAAAGTATTGAAAGAAATCTTCATTGTCATTGAAATTAATTTTGCAAAATCACCTTGTCTCCCAAAATTGAGTTGATATAAAATAATAAATACATAAAAAAATTTTATAGCTGGAAAAGATGAAAGGTTTTATAAAATGACCAGACCAATGACAATTACCGAAAAGATATTAGCTGCCCACGCCGGGCTTAACGAAGTAAAACCGGGCGATTTGATAACAGCAAAAGTTGACATAACCCTTGCTAACGACATAACAGGCCCTGTAGCAGTAAACGAGTTCAGAAAAACCGGGGCGAAGAAAGTTTTTGACCCGGAAAGAGCAGTTTTTGTGCCTGACCATTTTACCCCTAACAAGGACATAAAATCAGCAGAAAACGCCAAGCTGCTGCGGGAATTTGCGAAGGAACAAGGTCTTAAAAACTATTTTGAAGTGGGAAGACTCGGTATTGAACATACTCTTTTGCCTGATAAAGGAATTGTGGGCCCCGGCGACCTGGTCATAGGAGCTGATAGCCACACTTGTACCTATGGCGCAATCGGCGCGTTCTCTACAGGAGTAGGTTCTACAGATCTGGCATGTGCTATGGCCTCCGGAGAAACCTGGTTTAAAGTTCCTGAAACTATAAAAGTCATATTTAACGGCAAGTTAAACAAATGGGTATCCGGCAAAGACCTTGTTTTGCACCTTATAGGAGATATAGGGGTTGACGGAGCCCTTTATAAATCGCTTGAAATAACCGGTTCTACAATTGAAAACCTGCCTATTGACGGAAGGTTCACCATCTGCAATATGGCAATAGAAGCAGGCGGGAAGAATGGCATAATCCCGCCGGATGCAATCACTGAAGAATACGTAAAAAACAGGGCTCAAAGACCTTATAAGTTTTATAAAAGCGATGAGGACGCCGAATATTGCAGGGTGATAGAGTATAATGCAGAGGATATAGAACCCACTGTGGCTTTCCCTCACCTGCCCGAGAACACAAGGCCGATTTCACAGGCGGGAAATGTCAAAATAGACCAGGCTGTGATAGGCAGCTGCACTAACGGAAGGCTTTCTGACATTAAGGAAGCGGCGGAAATTCTCGATGGATTCCAGGTTCACCCTGATGTAAGGCTAATTGTATTTCCCGGCACCCAGGAAATATACCTGGAAGCAATGAAGCTTGGTTACGCCGAAAAAATTATCAAAGCAGGAGCGGCTTTCAGTACCCCAACATGCGGGCCATGCCTGGGCGGGCATATGGGGATTCTCGCTGAAGGAGAGCGGGCAATTTCTACTACCAACAGGAATTTCGTGGGCAGGATGGGGCATCCCAAAAGTGAAGTCTATCTTTCTAACCCTGCAATCGCAGCAGCCAGCGCAATCCTAGGCCGAATAGCTTCTCCGGATGAACTATAATTAAATAACTTGAGTCACCAACTAGCCAAAGGCCGGGATATGACTGAACAAAATTTGTTTGCTGGAGCTTCGACTCATTCATGGGTGGATTTTGGCAAATGTTGCATATAGGCAATTAGCGACTCGAGTTAAATAAGGGTTACGAAATTTTTTCGTAACCCTTAAAGCGAACTTAAATGAAATTATGTTCTAATAAGCGGCGCCTTTTTCCATTTTGTAGCCTGAAGTAGCTACAATCAGGTGGAACACAGCTGAAATACCTACAAGTGAATATATAATTCTTGTAAGCACTGTCATTTCACCAAACAGGAAAGAAACGAGGTTAAACCCGAAAATTCCTATTAAGCCCCAGTTTAGAGCTCCGATTATAACCAGGACATAAGCAAGTGCCTGTAAATTTCTCATGGCCAAAAGCCTCCTTTTTCTATAGTTTCTTTAATGAAAATTATTTCCATACTTAATAAATAATATTAGAAACTTTTACATATTAATTAAACACTCCAATTATTTATTTAATCAAATTTAAAATCACCGAAATTTACTAATTATCAAGCGTTATTGTTTTATTACCGGTTTTAAATATTAAGGAAAATTACCAAAACTGAGCCCGAATGTTTAATCTTTTTTTACAACAGCCCAAAATATCTTCTCCTATAATGAAATAAATAAAAAATGAAATAAGTAAAAGTTGAAATAAGTAAAAATTTGTATGTTATTTGTATAAAAATGTATCCGGTTTGTAATTTTTTGTCCGGGAATTGTTAAAAAAAGTTTTTAAAATGAAAATTTTTGTGAGGGAGAGTAAGGAATGGTTTTTAACATTGTGGAAAGCGGTGATATTGAGCTGAAACAGGGGGATTCAGACACCCTGGAATTTGCGTTCACCGACGAAAGCGGGAATCCTGTTGATATAACAGGCGCTACGTTATATTTTTCAGTAAAAAGTTCACTTGATGATTCCGGTTATTTTTTTCAAAAAGTAGTAACCGCTCATACTGATGCTCAAAATGGCGGCACAGAAGTGTCTATAACAAGTGAAAACACTAATACCAGCGGACTTTATTATTATGAATGTGTGCTGGTCTTACCTGATGGTTCACGGGACGCTTTTTTACCGGAATCAAAGGCAAAAATAGGGAAATTTAAAATACATAAGGGGATAACAAGTGTCTAATATTTATGTGAGTATGAGGTCTAAAAACCAGATTAACGTTGGTTTTAAGAGGCTTAATTCTGCTTTTTTCATGTTGAAATCAGTATATGACCCGGATGGGGACGGACTTATAGATGGGAATATAATTTCCATTGACACGTCGAATTTCAATCAAAACCTTTCACCTTCTGATGATACAGTTCAAAAAGCTCTTGAAACTATTGATAATATTACTTCTTTAGGTGGTGGCGAAATAAATACCGCTTCTAACATCGGATCTTCAGGGTCCGGGGTTTTCAAGCAAAAAAACGGGACTACTTTGGAATTTTATAAGATAAACCCTGCATCAAACAGGGTTTTTATAAATTTAGACGGAGCGGATAAGCTAAATGTAGATATTATTGAATCGGGTATTGACCTGAGTAGTTGCGATAACTCGACAAGCGGCTTTATTTCCGATTATACCGTTACAAATTCCGATTTAACCGGGTTAAATATAAGCGGGTTAAACAATGATGCCGGATA
>JANQIY010000180.1 GCA_028281965.1 Candidatus Gastranaerophilales bacterium | reverse complement strand
CCTATAGGGTGGCTGTGCGCGACAGCGGGAGCTAACGCATTAGCTCATTCATGGGTGGGTTTTGGCAAATGTTGCATACATGCAATTAGCAACTCGAGTTTATTCTTTATCCCTTAGCCAAAAGCCAGGATATGGTTGAGCAAAATTTGCTTGCGAAACAGGCAAAATGGACTGCACTTCGGTCTGTTTTACAGCCGTATAGGGTTTTAACACATTACAGTCCTTAATCGAGCCTGTATCGCTTTATATAAAAAGCTATCAGTAATTTTAGCCGGACAGGCTCTTACTTTAAATAACCGGAACCGCCCTCATAAAGAAACCTGTTTACGCATAATGACAGGTTTTTTAGGGAACATATACCTTTTTCCCTGTCAATCACCCCTATGCTTGCAAGTTTGTTCCTTACAACCTCGTTAAGTTCTTTAGGGTCTATATAAAGCCCGCATTCGCTGGAACACTTGCCGTGTCCGAAAGGGCAGGTTTTGGGGCTATCGTCGCTCAACTTATATTACCTCTTAACATTTTATATTTCCTGATATTACCTGGCAATGACCGCCCCCTTCCGGAGGATCCATATAAGTCCCGGGAGGCTGCGTCGCATGAAAGTAAACCTGGGCTATTCTTACTCCGGGATACAGGGGTAATGGGGCAGGACTCATATTTTTCAGCGCAAAAGTCAGGGTGCCGGAAAAATTCGGGGTCAGAAGACCGGACGTGGAGTTTACAAAAAGTCCGATTTTGCCCCAGCTGTTCCTTCCTTCAATTTTTGCAAGTAAATCGGGCGGCAGTTTTAAGTGTTCAATTGAATAACCGACTACAAATACGCCGGGTTGTATATAAAAAGCTTCTGCCGGCTCCGTTTTCACGGTGATTTTTTGCTTTATTGTCTTTTGCTCAAGTTCTTCAGCTGTCATTTTATGGTCAGGCCGAATATTGCCGTCCAGTCCCTGAATTATTTCAAACTCAGTCCCAAGCCTGAGATCAATAGACACGGAGCCTACCTGCTCATCCGGGTCTATAAAAGGCGTAATGATAATTTTTTTCTCAGGATCCTTATGGGCCAACCTGGCCACAATATTGTCCTTGTTTAAAAGCATAACTTAATCCTCTTTTTTCATTAAAATTTCAAAGATTCTTGATTTTTCAACGGAATTTAAAAGTAGATTATCGGTATTTTTAATATGTTTTATAAAAGGTGTATAATCCAGGTTATTATTTTTGAGTATTTCCATCATTATACCATCACTCAGGGATTCGCTGTAAACCCAGCCCGCATTTATTATCTGGCTTGGTGTATTCGGTATTTCCTTAAGTTTTTCGGCTTTTTTCTGTAAATCATACTCACATGATTCTTCTTTACACTGTTTTTTGCTCTCATTAATTTCTTCTACGGTTGATGATGCAACTAGTATACTCTTTTTAAGCCTTTCATAACCGGACAGGACTATGCAGAAATCACTGCACTTGAACAGGTATTTCTCGGGAATTATGTCCTCGGCTTCTTTTTGAAGCCTGTTTGCAAGTTCTTCAAGTCCTTCTTCAATATCAGAAATTTCAAACTTGAACCCGAGCGTTGAATATAGCTCATCAGACAGCTGGGATAGCGTTATGAACCATTTATGCGTACGCTCTGCATTGCTCGCAAAATTTTGTCTTTCCAGCAGGTTAAATAAAATATTCTCCCTTATGGCAAGTGTTGGCTGGTGACGATATTTACTTTCAGCGATGCTCCTGAAAACCCCGGCTTCTACGAAAAGGTAATAATAAGCAGGGCCAAGCATTTTCAGGGAGTATATGTCATAAGCAAGCTGCATTACTATTTTTTCGGTGATTTTTTTTCTTTCTTCATCCATTGCAACCTTCCGGGCGATCAGGTCTTCATAATGGTTCTTAGCCGCAACCCGCAGGCTGGTTATATTTCCGAATATATTTTTTACCAGCAGCGGCCAATAAAGGGGATTTGTGTTTTCTATTATGGGAAGATACAATGCCATTGGTTTTTTTTCCATATCAGAAACAAACGGCATGTTTGTATGGCATTTATGGGTATTTCTTGTCAGAAAATCCTGTGTTAAAAGTACTATTCTGGAATCAAACTCGGTAAAGGTCCTTTTAATCTTTAAAACGTCGCTTAAAAATATGAATGTTTCTGAAGCAATAGGGTTTAAAGGAAGATGTGAGGAAAGGGAGTGGAGTTCCAGAAACTTATGCAGGTTTTTTTTATAGGCATCAATAGCCTCAACGCTCTCCCGGGCAGATATTGGCTCTGCCTTGTAAGTTTTTACAAGTATCGGGTAAATTTTTTGTAAATCCTGCTTGATTTCTCTCAGGCTTTCTTCGCAGGTGCTTAAAAAATTAACGTTTGCCCTGTCTTTTATGTCTTTTTTACTTTCAAAGAAAATTTCAAGGCGTGCCAGTTTTTCGACAAGCATAGTAAAGATTTTTCTCAACGCTACATTGCTCAATTGTTTCCCTCCAGCTCTCAATTTCAATTTTTACAGTACATCACAGAAATAATCCGGATACAAAAGGATTACTCTTGATGCTTCATATCGCTATATTTTAATTATAAAGACCTTTTTGATAATGTGCAATAAAGTTTGGGCCGAAGGTGGAAAACCCTTGAAAGAACCGCTTAAGCCGGACTAAGCTGGCCTGAAATAAAATTTACGATAATACTCAACAGGGAAAACAGAAATGAGCCCAGAAGAGCCGGGAATATCCCATCTACCGAAAACCCGGGCGTGAAAAATGCCGCGATTCCAAATAACACTGCATTTACTACAAGAGTAAACAGCCCCAGGGTTAGCAGGTTTATGGGCAGTGTCAAAAATAAAAACAGCGGTCTCAAAATTATGTTTACCAGCGCAATGATTACTATTGCAAAAAGCGCCGCCAGAAAACCCTCTATTTCCATACCGGGAACAATTTTTGCTACTAATATCAGCGCAAATGCCAGGAATATCCATCTTAAAAAAGCATTAAGCATATTTAACCTCACTTATAAGATATTATTTAACTAAAATATACATTTAAAAATATAATTAACGCTTTTTCATTAACTAAAATATTAGAATTATACCTTTTTATAAAAATTTTTAAATATTATATTCAAAAAATAAGTTTTATTAACTCGAATTGCTAATTGCATGTATGCAACATTTGCCAAAACCCACCCACAGCCACCCTATAGGTGGAAAAGAGGCTCCGCCTCTTTTCGACTCTCTATAATTTTTTGGCAAATGTTGCATAGTCATATCCTGGCTTTTGGCTAATTAGCAACTCAAGTTTATTAGAAGCGGTCTTAATAAATAAACGTTAATTGCAAATTGTTATATCAAAATTAAATTTTGGGGTTGAGTGGAGGGGCTTCGCCCCTCCCTGAGCCTATTTCCCCATCCTTGAGGAGGGGGATTAAGGGGCTTGCTTCCCTACATTTTTATAAATTGTTATATAAAATAGGAAGTTTTATATTTTTTAAAACCCCTAAAGTTATTTTATAATAGTCATAATGGGGT
>JANQIY010000149.1 GCA_028281965.1 Candidatus Gastranaerophilales bacterium | reverse complement strand
GGAGGGAAGCGAGACCAAAGAAAAAATTGGGTGGGTGGAGGGAGAATGAATTTTTGAAAATTTTAAAAACACTTAAGTTTTTATTGTTTACTCCTTACTTAAAACTTATCTGGAAAATAATTTATAGACAGAACCGAGCAAACACTTGTCATTCGAGGAGCGAAGCGATGCGGCAATCTGTCCGATTAACATTATGGGCTTTCAGCCCATTTAGACAGATTACCACCCCGTGTCAAGTACGGGGCAGGCTTACTCGTATGACATTGGCCGTTTAACCGGATAGGTTCTTAATAATTGGAGTTATATGGCTATAAATTTAAGCTTATCAAAAGTAAGCTCTGAAAAATCATTGATTATATAATCCACAAGTCCTGAAAGCTCTTCTTTGCCATGAGTTGTCGTAATTCCAACAACTTTCATACCGGCGTTTCTTGCAGATTGAATACCTGATATAGAGTCCTCAAAAACTATACATTCAGAAGGGTCTACTGAAAGCCGGGTTGCGGTTTTCAGGTAAATCTCAGGGTCTGGTTTTCCTTTGTTTACCTGGGAATCGTCGACTATAACTGAAAAATAATCTCTTATACCGGTTTTTTCCATTACAAAATCAATGTTCATAGCAGGCGCGGAAGTAGAAATTCCTATCTGAACATTGTTTGATTTCAACATTTCCAGAAACTGCTCAAGGCCTTTAGTCAGGCATATATACGGTTCAAATGATTTTTGGTAAAACAATTCCTTTTCATATATTAATTTTTCCAGGTTTTTGATGTTTAGTTTATCGCCAAAAAGAGTATACATGATGTCTTTGTTTGTTTTCCCGTATATCTTTTGTTTGAAATCTTCTTCCGAGTATTTAAAATTATACTTTTCCAGAAATAATTCCCAGGCCTTTTTATGGAAAGGATTGCTATCAATAATAACGCCGTCCATGTCAAAAATGACGGTAAAAGGGTATTTCATTTTTAAGTCCTTATAAGTTTCATTCTAAAGCCTGTTTTTTCTCATCTGCCCGCTTAAATTTTACCTTTTTGAAAAACTGTTCTGCTACAGTCCTGTCATATTTATCCACGTCATTAAAAGTTAAAATAAGATTATCCTTGCCGGTAGACGGGTTTTTCACGGTAGCGAACAATGCCTTAAAATTTTTAGCGTTGCCGTTTGTTTTTTTCATCTTAAAATTTGATTCAAAAGCAGGTATGTTTTGATCAAAAGCGTTTATAAACCCGCTTTGCTCGAGTTTGGCAGTTCCTTTTTCAGTCCCGGGCAAATATTTTTCTATTTTTTTCTCCAAAGAACCGCCGGATATATCCCGGGAATCGACAGAAGCCAGCCATCCGGGATCAATTACCGCCATTACCTGGTTATTAGAAGGATATTCCGTAATAACAGCGCTTAAACCAGCCATATCAACGGCTTTTTTTACCGAATAACCGGAAGGGACTTCGGAAATATCGATAAATTTTTCTGTCCTTGCCTGCAACTCTTCAGATGTAGGGTTAAATTGCGCGTTAATTTCATCTTTTACGAAGATATAACCGGCAAATAAAACTCCTACGGTAAGAACCATGCTTAAAAAAATTACTGCAAAACATCCGATTACCTTTCCCAGACAGCTTTTAAACATAATATTAAATCTCCTTGTTTTTAGTATTTTAATATAGGTTTTCTGGCGGCAGCAACTTCGTCCACCTTTGAAACAGGGGAGTTTATCGGGGATTGAGCGACCTGGGCGGGATTTTCCTTTATCTCTCCTGCTATTTGTTTCATTACAGATATAAAGTTATCCAAGGTTTCCCTGGTTTCGGTTTCTGTAGGCTCAATCATCATAGATTCCGGCACTATCAAAGGGAAATACACCGTAGGCGGGTGGATGTCAAAATCCATTAGCCTTTTAGCGATTCCCACAGTGTTAACACCCTGCTCCTTTTGGATATCACCGGATAACACGAATTCATGCATGCATGGGATATCATAGGTAAGCAAATAGTCATTTTTAAGCTTTTCTTTCAGGTAGTTTGCGTTCAAAACCGCATCTTCGCTGACTTTTCTTAAGCCATCCCTGCCCATCATCAGGATATAGGTATAAGCCTTTACTAAAACCCCGAAATTTCCGTAAAACGGCTTAACTTTGCCGATAGAATTCCTGATATTATAGTCAAGGTAGTATTCTTTTCCGTCAAATTCTACCAAAGGCGCCGGAAGATAACTTGAAAGTTCTTCTGATACGCCAACAGGCCCTGAGCCGGGGCCACCTCCCCCATGCGGGGCTGAAAAAGTCTTATGCAGGTTAACATGTACTATATCAAAACCCATAAGCCCGGGGCTGGTAATTCCCATAATTGCATTTAAATTTGCTCCGTCGTAGTAAAGCAGGATTCCATGCTCTTTTGCCAGTTTTGATATTTCAAGTATATTTTCCTCAAAAATCCCCAGTGTATTGGGGTTTGTCATCATTATCGCCGCTACGTCGTTGTTAAGGAGGTCTTTTAATGCGTCTACATCAACCTGTCCTCGTGAATTTGAGCTGACTTTTACCACATCATAACCACACATCTTCGCTGAAGCGGGGTTTGTTCCGTGAGCAGAGTCCGGGATTATAATTTTGCTGCGGTTTTCGCCTTTATTTTCAAAATATTTTTTAACGATAAGCATGCCCGCAAACTCGCCATGTGCGCCTGCTGCCGGCTGTAGGGAGACCCGATTCATCCCGGTGATTTCCGCCAGGGCGTTTTGCAGTTTATTCATTAATTCCAGTGCTCCCCGGGAATACTGCTCCGGTTGCTCCGGGTGAATTCCGGTAAAGCCGGGAAGCGCTGACATCTGCTCATTAATTTTCGGGTTATATTTCATTGTGCAGGAGCCCAGCGGATAAAAAACCGTATCCACTGAAAAATTCTGCCGGGAGAGATTTGTAAAATACCTTACTACATCAGGTTCCGTCAGCTCCGGCAGGTTAACGTTGTCTTTTCTCAGGCAATTTGCGGGGAGAAGTTCCTCAAGGGGTTTTTCGTCCAGGCCCGGGCCGGAGAATTTTATCCCTCTTTTTCCTCTGGTGCTGTTTTTAAAAATCGTCTTTTCCATTATTTTTCACACCCGTAAGGCCTGCAGCTGTATAAAGCATAGGCAAAACCGCCAAAAATGATTATTATCCCAATGATTGCAATTATTTCATACAGAGTCATTTTTAATCCTCCAATTCTTCAATTAAACAAAGGACTTCTTTATTGTAATTCCTGATGAATATTATAACAAATGCTTCAACAGGTATGGCAACTATTAATAAAACGAGTTTTAAAATACTGTCTAAGTTCAAAAGCAGGGTAGTGTTTTGACACATTAATCATAGAGGGTAATGTCATCCCGCACTTGAGAAGCCTGCCCCGTGCTTTGGGGGGCTCTATCCAGTTAGCACTAAATACTATCAGTATTATAGCGAAGTTGCTTAGACCCCGTGTCAAGCACAGGGTGACAAATCTGTAATTACAGGTAATTCAA
>JANQIY010000121.1 GCA_028281965.1 Candidatus Gastranaerophilales bacterium | reverse complement strand
TGGTCTCGCTTCCCTCCCTTCGGTCAGTCGCTCGACCGAAAAAATTTAATAAGGAATATTTTTGAAAATTTTACATAAGAATTTTTTGTTTCTTCCTTAAAAAAATTCTTAGCCGCCGCCACCGAAGAATTTTTTTCGCTGTCCTTATCGAAAACTAACTCACTCTGGCATAATTCACTTAATTGACATGGATTTCTGCCGGTTTGCGTCAAAAATCAGATATGCCACCAGTTGTAATAAAAATTGGCTATTGTAAGAGAGTTGATAATGTTGTAACTTCTTAGGAAAGGCATAAAATCCCCCGTAAAAAAGATTAAGGAGAAGGTTGTGGAAAATACGGAAAAACTACTTGAGGCGGCAAAAGAAGCAGCTTATGAAGCAGGGGAAATTCAGCTTTCTTACCTTGGGAAAGTTAAGAAAATTGAGTTTAAAGCCAACAATTCTGACCTTGTAACAGAGGCTGATAAACAGTCTGAGCAAAAAATTATGTCTATAATAAACGCATATTTCCCCGGACACGATATTTTAGGAGAAGAAACCGGCTGTCACAGGGAACATGATTCTGAATACCTCTGGGTAATAGACCCTCTGGACGGTACAACTAATTTCACGCATAATTTCCCTCATTTTGCGGTATCGATAGGACTTATAAAAAATGAGAAAATTATACTGGGGGTAGTATACGACCCCTGTAAAAACGAACTGTTCTGGGCAGCCGAGGGAACCGGCGCATACCTGAATTCTGAGTCAATAAACACGAGTAAAGTTGAAAACTTAAGCGGAGCTTTGCTGGCAACGGGGTTCGCGCCCGGAAACCCTGATACGCTTGAGAAAAACCTGGTATATTTCAGGGAATTTATACACAGGGGACAGGCAATAAGAAGGCCCGGAGCCGCGGCGCTTGATTTATGCTATGTTGCCTGCGGAAGACTCGACGCTTTCTGGGAACTTAACCTCTCTGCCTGGGACGTGACCGCAGGAGCATGTATAGTCCGGGAAGCGGGAGGCAAAGTTACAGGCTTTGATTCAGAGGAATTTGACCCGCATGGTAAAAATATACTGGCTACCAACATTTTTTTACATGATCCAATGAAGCAGGTGCTTGATTCCTGTAAAAACCGGGTAGGGTAAAGTATTGCCATGTTGAAACAGGTTAAAATATTTGTAACAATTTAGTAATAATTTTTATTAAAAAGAAAGGGTAAAATTTTTAAAAGTAATTTTTAAAGATATTACACCTGAACAACAAATAACATAGTTAAATAAAAACTAAAAACAGGGAGAAGGGGTAAAATGAAAAAAATATTAACTTTATTTATATATCTAAGCGCATTTTTCCTGTGCTTTAATGCAAACGGGGCATATTGCGCTGAAAAACTTCTGTTGCCCGTTCCGGAAGACCAGATAATTGAGCCGCTAATGGTAAACTTTTCCCAGATCGGGCAGGAAAATTTCCCTGCCGAGTACAAAAGAGTATCCAGGTATAAAATAAGCTCCATAAACCCCACAAAGCGCTCAAATCCGTCAGGATCGTATTTCCCCGGATACAGGGGGCCGAACCAGCTTATAATTTACCGGCCTGGTTATGGTAATTACACATACACCAATGAATACGGAAAAGAAGCCACCGTTAAAAACGGACGGGTGGTCAGCTTTAACGGCGCAAATTCCGGAATTCCCACTGAAGGCTATGTTATAAGCGGTCACGGCGAGGCAAAAAAATGGATAAACCAAAACCTTATTGAAGGCGCTTTTGTAAAAATTGATCCTGAATCAATGACTATAGAAAGCGTTATAACTCCTCAAAGTTATCTGTTTAAGGCTGAACACAGGATAAACGAGGCTAAAAAGGTTATAATAAGCTATAAAAAAAGCCTTTCCGGGTATGAATACGGCAAAGCCCAGAAATATTACGATGAGGCCAGGGAAAAGTTTGAAAGGGCAAAATATCATATTTCAGACGGAAAATACAGAAAATCCCTTAAAGATATAAGCTCAGCCCTTATACTTTCGGAAGAGGCTTTTTATAATGCCGTCCCGGGAGTAAAAGATGAATTTCATGGAATATGGCTGCGTCCAACGGAAAAAAACCGCTCTGAAATAGTAAGGACACTTAAAAAACTTCAAAAAACAGGAATAGAAAACATTTTTCTGGAAACTTACTACCAGGGTTATACGATTTTCCCGAGCAAAACTATGGAAAAATACCGGCTAACATTGCAAAGACAGGAATTTAGAGGATGGGACCCCCTGAAAGTATGGATTGAAGAAGCTCATAAAAGGGGAATGAAAATTCACGTCTGGTTTCAGGCGTTTTATGTCGGTAATGACGATATATCAAAAACTCCCGGGCATGTGCTTTTTGTATATCCTGAATGGGCAAATGTACAAAAGAAAAATGCGCTGAAAGAGGGGATTCAGCTATCAAAACTTGAGCATAACGGGTATTTTCTTGACCCGGCTAACCATATGGTTATTAACTACCTGCAGGACTTAATAACTGAAATAGTCAACCGCTATAAAATAGACGGGTTAAATATTGACTATATCCGCTATCCTAAAAGCCTTTCTCCTAATTTTCCCGGCTACCTGGCTTCAACGTGGGGATATACGGAATATGCCAGGAATGAATTTAAAAAAACATACGGAAAAGACCCTTTAGACCTTGACGTAAAACACTCATTATGGCAAAAATGGATTGTATACAGACAAAGCAAAGTCAACGAGTTTGTCTCGGGTTTAAAATCCCTGACAGCAGGCAAAAATATACTACTGTCAGCGGTAATATTTCCTGATATAAAAAATACTTCCGTAACCAAACTCCAGGACTGGAAAAAATGGGCAAGTAATAACTACGTAGATGCCTTTACACCGTTAATAATGAGTAGTGATAACCATAGAGCCGGCCTTTCAGTAAGTGAAGTCCTGAAATACAGCGGAAGCAGAATAAAAATACTTCCGGGGCTGTTTGAGCCGTTTACCTCAGGAGACCCTGTAAACTTACTGCAGCAGATAATAGCGGTAAGAAAGGCCGGAGCATCAGGAATAGTTATTTTTGACAATGCGCACCTGGAAAAGAAGTTTACAAAAGCATTAAAAGTAAGAGTTTTGAGGAATTAAATTGATAGAAGAGCAAACAATAGAGCGGCTGAAAAGGCATCTTGAGCTGGAAAACCCCGAAGCGCTGGTTAATGACCTGAACAGTATGCACTCAGCCGATGTTGCCGAGATCTTTGAGAGAATTACGCCTGAAGAAAGAGAGGAATACTTTAAATACCTTGACCCGGAAAAGGCGGCAGACCTGCTTGAGGAAGTCATTCCCCAGATCCAGGTGGAACTGCTTGGTACCATTGGTGAAGAAAAAGCGGCAGAAATCGTTTCCAAGATGCCTTATGACCTTATGGCCGACTTTCTTGGCGATTTGACCGATGAAGAGGTTAACAGTTACCTTAATAAACTGCCCCAGCGCGTATCTTCGCAAATCAGGGAGCTTATGACCTACCCTGAAGATACCGCAGGCGGCATAATGACCACCGAGTACTTCAGCGTAAGCGAAGATATGAGCGTAGAAGAGACTTTTAAATATGTAAGGAGCAAGTCCGATTCCAATTCCAATATTGATTTTTACTATATTTACGTTGTGGATAAACTGAATCACCTTCTGGGCGTATTGAGCTTAAGGACTCTCATAAGCTCACAGCTGGACATGAAAGTCGGAAATATCATGGAAACCGATGTATTCAAGGTACATACGCTTGACGACCAGGAATACGTTGCTGATAACCTCATAAAATACGGGTATCTTGCGCTTCCGGTTGTGGATAATTATAACAGGCTAAAAGGTATAGTAACCTGGGATGATGCCCATTACATCAGCGAAGAGGAGACAACAGAGGAAATTTACGCATCATCAGGTATTTCGACAGACGTAATCCCTGAAGATGAAATTTTGACCGGGAAGTTATTCCTTGCTGTCCGGGCCAGGGCGCCCTGGCTTCTTATAACACTCGTAGGAGCTTTTGGAGCGGTTAATGTAGCTGATTATTTTGATAATATCCTTGCACAGTTGCCTGTTATAGCTATTTTTATACCGCTTCTCATCGGTCTTGGAGGAAACATCGGAACCCAGAGCGTTACGCTTATGGTAAGAGGTTTGTCTACCGGGCAAATAACTCTTAATGTCGCTTTATACCAGGTTTTAAGAGAACTTCAGGTCGGACTGCTTATAGGATTAGCCTTTGGGTTTCTTGTAATGCTTGTAACCTGGGGCTGGAAAAATAATATTGCTCTTGGAAGCGTGGTAGGCGTTGCTATGGCGGCTAATATGACCATAGCAACACTCCTTGGAGCTGCCTTGCCCTTTATTTTAAAGAGATTTAACATTGATCCTGCCGTTGCAAGCGGGCCTTTTATTGCTACAACAATTGATATCGTAGGGCTTGCCGTTTACTTTATACTTGTATCCATTTTCTTCGGATATTTAACCTGAATTATCAAAATTTATGCTGCGGGACAAGCTTATCAGGCTTGCTTCCCTACATTTTTATAAATTGTTATATAAAATAGGAAGTTTTATATTTTTTAAAACCCCTAAAGTTATTTTATAATAGTCATAATGGG
>JANQIY010000120.1 GCA_028281965.1 Candidatus Gastranaerophilales bacterium | reverse complement strand
AATTTGCTTTATGTTCTTGACTTTAATCACACAATCTTCGCAAACAAATGTTGCATAGTCATATCCTGGCTTTTGGCTAATTAGCAACTCAAGTTATTTATAAATTTCATAATAAAAATTCACATTTATTTAAGTTTTAAACAGCTTTGTATATAATCAAATGAGCATTCATTTTTGAATGCTCATTAAAAACCTTGCGGGAGATGATTTTTTGGCAAGTACTTATGGAAAAGAAAAACTGGATAAGCTTCCGCCTCAAAGCCTCGAGGCGGAACAGGCGGTTCTTGGAGGTATCCTGATTGATGATAACGCTATAGCAAAGGTTGTTGACCTGCTTAAGCCTGACTATTTTTATAAACAGGCCCATAAATATATTTATACGGCAGCTTTATCCTTATTTAATAATAATGAACCGATTGATGTGGTTACTATTTCTGAAAATCTTAAAAATTCAGAAAAACTTGAACTGGTTGGAGGTAGGGCTTATGTGAATGACCTTGCCCTGTCTGTTATAACTTCGGCAAACATAGAATATTATGCAAAGCTGGTTACGGAAAAGGCTGTTTTGAGAGAACTAATAAGGGCAGGAGGTGAAATCGCCTCCATAGCCTATGATGACATAAATACCGAAAAAGCTGTTGATGCGGCTGAGCAGATGATTTTTTCGATTTCCCAGAGAAGGGCCCCTGAAAACTTAACTCACGTAGGTGAAATTGTACTTGACAGCTATAACCTGATAGAAACCCGCTACAACAACAGGGATGAGCTTGTGGGTGTTCCCAGCGGGTTTTATGACCTTGACAGCCTGACAGCCGGATTCCAGCCTTCAGACCTGATAATCGTCGCAGCCAGGCCTTCTATGGGAAAAACAACTTTCTGTCTTAACATAGCACAGGAAATTGGTATAAGGAGAAAAAAGCCTGTAGCCCTGTTCAGCCTGGAGATGTCAAAAGAGCAGCTCGTTCAGAGAATGTTATGCTCTGAAGCTGAAATTGACGCTAACAGGCTCAGGACCGGGCATATGCATGCCGAGGACTGGACAAAACTTGCCCGGGCTATGAACGAAATGGGAGATTGCCCTATCTTTATCGACGACTCCCCGGGGCTTTCTATCTCAGAGCTCAGGGCAAAATGCAGAAGACTTTGTATGAGCGAAAAAGAGTTGGGGCTTGTGATTATTGACTACCTACAGCTTATGGAAGGCTCCGACAACAGGAGGCATGACCGGGTACAGGAAATATCCTCCATTTCAAGAGGGCTAAAAGGACTCGCCAGGGAACTGAAAGTCCCTGTGATTGCCTTATCTCAGCTTTCAAGGGCCGTAGAGTCCAGGCAGAATAAAAAACCTATGCTCAGTGACCTCAGGGAAAGCGGCAGTATTGAACAGGATGCTGATATTGTAATGTTCATTTACAGGGAAGAATACTATGATCCGGAAAATATTGAGAAGAAAAACAAAGCCGAAATTATAGTGGCAAAACAAAGAAACGGGCCTATAGGAAGTGTTGAGCTTCTTTTTCAGAATAACATTACCAAGTTTAAAAATCCTGCCAGCAGTAAAACAAACTTATTTTAGAAGCTGTCTTGTTAAAGCCTGCTCATCACAGCCTTTTCGGCTTTAAGCAGATAAGAATTTTTTTGTTTGTTATTGTAATAAGGAAGAAACAAAAAATTCTTATGTAAAATTTTCAAAAATATTCCTTATTAAATTTTTTCGGTCGGTCGCTCGACCGAAGGGAGGGAAGCGAGACCA
>JANQIY010000117.1 GCA_028281965.1 Candidatus Gastranaerophilales bacterium | reverse complement strand
CAGCGTTGAAAATATACTGAAATTATTTCAGCATGACAATTTATGGCGTTTTGAAATTAATGATAAGCTATTTAAATTAAAAATGTAGGGGAGTAAGGTGATTCAGGTTAAATAATCCATATAAAAACTTTTATTTTTCTCTTAAACCATAATGTATAAATTTTTTTTATAAAATGTTCTATAATTTTTAGGAGAGTAAAAGAAAAAATTCAGATGAGGTTTTATGAAAAAAGGTTTAATATATTCTTTGTTTGTTACTGCTTTAGTTGTTTTATTTAGCTTTAATTCAGGTGGATTTGCCGATAATTCAACAATTGAGGAAATATCAGTCAGCCCGCAGCAGGATGTAAATCAGGGGCAGACCGTTTTTATTGAGATCAGGACCTCCAGGGCTATTTCTGAGCCTGTTTTCAAGTTTAAGAACAAAAGCTATAAAATTTTTAAAACAGCAGAAAACGAATACACCGGGCTTTTAGGGATTAACACTCTTGAAAAGCCTGGTAAATACCCAATTTCCATTACAGATAAAACCGGGAACTTAAATGAAACAAGCTATATTACGGTAGTGAAAAAAGACCACCCAAAGCAATATATAACTGTAACCAAGGGAATGGCGGGATTAAAAGCCACGGCTTATGAGCTCAGGCAGGTCGGCAGGGCAAAGTATACGCTTACCGTTGATAAAATGAGAAAAGACCCGCCCTATAACAGTCCGGCTAATGGTTGTATAAACTCGACTTTCGGGGTTAGGAGATATTATAATGGGGAATTTTCCGGAAACTACCACAAAGGAATTGATATAAAAGCTCCTACCGGAGAACCCGTCCGCTCTATAACCGACGGTAAGGTGATATTTGCCGAAAATGCCGACAAATTCCGGCTACATGGCGGAAGCGTAGCTGTAGACCACGGGCAAGGGCTTGTTTCCCTGTATATTCACCTTTCAAAAATTGACGTAAAAGCTGGTGATATTGTGAAAGCCGACCAGAAAGTCGGAGAAGTAGGCATGACAGGGTTTGCTACAGGCCCGCATTTACACTGGGGACTTTATGTTAACGGAACTCCCGTTGACCCGATGCAGGAATGGATTAAGCCTGTAAGCCTTTGTAAGTAATGAGCTTTTAAGGCGCTGCAATGTAGGCTTTTTCGCTAACCATAGCCTGGATAATTTCAGCGCATTCTACGATAATATTGCAGCAGTTTGCCCTGCTTGCCGCCGGGTCTCCCTTGTACTTAGCCCTTAGTGCCTTACAGCAAGTAATTTTCCTTTTATCTTTAAACCTTACGATAAATTCTTTTGCAATTTTTTTTATCTTATAAGGGTCATCATGAGGGTTTTTTCTACCGAATAAAAACCCAAGTACAAGCTGTGAACCGGAAATAGCCCCGCATAAACACTCATGAGTCCCCATTGCGCCGGAAAAAGACGATGCGGCCATGTTTAAAACGTCCGGGTCAATTGCCGTATTCAGAATTCCGCTTTTACAGGCCGCTTTTATTATTGATTCTGAGCAGGAGTATCCCTGGTTAAAATATTCAACAGCTATTTTTGAAAACTCATTCACAGGTTTTGTTTTCTCCATTATCAGAAATATTTTATACTAAAATAAATGGTAGTGGTATTTTTTGACGTGATAAAATATTTTAACTTATTTGGGGTTTGGTTAAGGAAGAAACAAAAAATTCTTATGTAAAATTTTCAAAAATATTCCTTATTAAATTTTTTCGGCCGAGCGACCGACCGAAGGGAGGGAAGCGAGACCA
>JANQIY010000116.1 GCA_028281965.1 Candidatus Gastranaerophilales bacterium | reverse complement strand
TAAGGAGTAAACAATAAAAACTTAAGTGTTTTTAAAATTTTCAAAAATTCATTCTCCCTCCACCCACCCAATTTTTTCTTTGGTCTCGCTTCCTTCCCTTCGGTCGGTCGCTCGACCGAAAAAATTTAATAAGGAATATTTTTGAAAATTTTACATAAGAATTTTTTGTTTCTTCCTTAGTTTGCAATATTATCGCTAGATTTTGCTTAAGGCCTGTTTTTTAATGTTTTCAATCCACTCAGGAAACTTTGAGTCAAAATCATCATCACAAAGCTCAATAGGCGCAATCCTCTTGGCTCCCATTTTTTCCAGAAATTCATCAAAGTCTTTGCCTGTTTTGCAGAAATGTTCATAGAAAGACTGCCCAATTGCAAAAACCGCATAATTCAGGTGAGACAGATCAATTTCGGAGGAATTTTGAAGTTCTTTATAAAAATTCTCCGCATTGCCCGGAGGATCTCCTTCCCCCCAGGTACTCGTGAATATTAGGATATTTTTATATCCTTTAAGCTTTTCAACCGTCATATCCTGCATGTCAATAACTTCTGCCTCGACTCCCTGCTTTGTAAGCTCTTTTTGAGCGTCACTTGCGAGACCTTCAGAATTACCTGTTTCTGACCCAAATAAAATCTTAAATTCCATTATTACATATCCTTTCTTTTAATTTCACTTACCGGGTTACTTTCGTAAGAAGGCAGGGCATTTTCTTTATATACACCCATATATTTAATGTCATCTATCTTGAATACCCAGTTCATTGTATTAGCTTCTCCAAGGTGCAGCAGGCAAAAACTTTTATCATCAAGGTCCGTTATTTTGCCCATATATCTTGCATTACAGCAATAGTTAAACTGGACAATGACGTCATGCCCATAATCAAATGCCTGTTGCAAATATTTTCTTATCATAGTGAAATCTCTCTCCTTTTTACTTAACTAATTTATTTATTAATCGTAAGACCTGCGAGTATTTTAGCGGGATTTTCTCCTGTAATAATACCTTTAGCAATTTTAGTCCCGTTTGTAGGTGTTGGGACTAAGCCCAACGGGCCTTCTCTGACAAAATTTATAAAAGTTGTTACAAGATCTTGCTGTGTTTTAGTTAGCCTTTCTCCAAGAGCTGTTATACTTGTTTTTATTGTTTCAAGGGGTTTGGTTTTAAATTCGGGTTTTTTATTTAAAACAAGCCCTGCCCGATAAGCATTTTTGCTTTTTTTAAAAATATTCTCCATTTCGCTGATTGTTTCTGCCCTTGTCCGGATACCCGGCAATTCAGGCAGTTTACCGGCTAAAAGCTTAAAAGCCAGCCTGAATTTACCGTCCGCAGCAAACTTCTTAATAAACCCGGAAACCTGGGCATCTGCCTGTTGTGGTGCTGTTCCCAAAGGGATCATGTTTTCCTGAAAAACGTCAACATAAACTTCTTCCCCGCGTCTTAGTAGTCTTGCAGCAAGCTTTTGCGTAGCCTGAGGACCTACAAAGCCAAAAGAAACGTTATTATTTTTGCTTTTAACTATCATTTTTATACCTTTGGGCCTGCTCCTACTATTTCAATAACGTCCGGCCTTTCAACTCCAAGCTTTATAAGACGGTTTTTAACAATTTTTCCCGGATTCATGAGGGTGGATAGAGGACAGACTTTATCACCACAGGTAAATGGTTTTGCTCCTTGGTGGAGCTCATCATCAATAGTTGATAAACTTTTTCCATCAACTTCAATTCCTTTAAGCCCTTCAGGAATTGTATTTCTTTCTCCCAGTTTATGTTCATGTCTGAGGCCTGCAGGCATTCGTTCCTCTAACCTCCTAAAAAAATCTACTACACTTTTTACTGTTTCTGTTCCCCCACAACCATGGCTTCCCGAATTAAGTCCGGCTTTCTCCATAGCACGAAATATTTGTTGCGGAGTTGCTCCAAATGCTACCTGTTTTTTTTGTTTCGGCATGCCGGATCTCATTTGGCCTGCGTAGTTTTGTGGTAAAGTACTTTGCACGTTCATAAATTTCTCCTTTTTTATTAAACTAACCAATTAAATCATCAAGCTTTAAACCTTTTTGCCTCATTTTTAAATACCTGTCACACTGCTGTAACCGGTCATAACCTAGCATTATACCCAGCATAAAATCCTGCTCGGGACTGAGTTTATTCAATTGGGGGTCAAAAGTTTTCACAATATCAATACAAAATTGATTGCCAAAATATACATTAATTTTTTCATCTGTTATTTCGTGAATAACATAAGGAATTTTTTCCTTAATAAGCCTATTTTCTATAATTTCACTGTTTTTTCCCCGCTCTGTGGTTAATACCAGGTTTCTTAAACCTTTTCTATATTCATAAATATGGTGGCAAAATACCTGTAATTCACTAATATTTTGCCTTTCTAAAAAGTCAACCGTATTAAAAGTTTTTAATTTTTTATAATCACTTTTTTTAATATTTCTCTTAAAACCTGTCGAGTTCACAAAAAAATCTCCTATATGTTTTAATAATAGTACATTGTTCTATACACCTAACATTTTGTCAAGATAAAATTTATACAGTTTACAAGAGTAATCTTTCAAGATATACCTATAAAATATAACTACAAAATGTATTTAAGGATTATAAAGCTGAATGTTATTTTTTTATAAAAACTTTATAAAAACGTGGAATTTATTATTAAAATTTAGTAGGAAATAATAAAATGAATATGGACATGCCAGCATTGAAGGAAGAGTTATGAAAATCGCAAAAAATATAACTGAATTAATAGGAAACACACCCCTGGTAAACATAAATAGACTTTCAGAAGGGTGTTACGCAAGAATAGTTGGAAAACTTGAAAGTTTTAACCCTGCAAACTCCGTAAAAGACCGAATTGCCTTAAGCATGATAGAAGCGGCAGAAAAAAAAGGTGAAATAACTCCCGGAAAAACTACCCTTATTGAACCCACCAGCGGAAATACAGGTGTCGGACTGTCTTTTGTAGCTGCGGTAAAGGGTTATAGGTTAATACTTACCATGCCTGAGACTATGAGCTTAGAGAGAAGAATGCTTATGAGAGCTTATGGGGCAGAAGTTGTCTTAACACCGGGAGATCTTGGCATGAAAGGGGCTATTGACAAAGCCAGGGAAATTAACTGTGAAATAAAAGATTCTTATATACTGCTGCAGTTTTCCAACACGGCAAACCCTGAAATTCACAGAAAAACAACGGCTGAGGAAATCTGGAAAGATACTGAGGGACAGGTGGATATTGTGGTATTTGGGGTAGGTACAGGCGGTACGCTTACAGGAGTTGCTGAGGTTTTGAAGCAAAAAAAGCCCGACTTAAAGGTAATTGCGGTAGAACCCTCAGAAAGCGCCGTACTTTCAGGAGGCCAGCCTGCTCCTCATAAAATCCAGGGAATAGGCGCAGGGTTTATCGCTGATGTTCTTGATATGAATTTAATAGATGAAATAATACAGGTTAGCGATAACCAGGCAATAGAAACAGCCAGGGAACTTGCTAAAAAAGAAGGTATTTTATCCGGAATTTCATGCGGTGCTGCAATGTATGCTGCTATTGATGTTGCGAAAAGAGAAGAAAACCGGGATAAACTTATTGTTGTTATACTGCCTGACTTTGGAGAGAGGTATTTAAGCACGGTTTTATTCCAGTCCTTACAGGAAGAGACTATTGCTTAAAAGACCATAGTGTTAAATGGGCAGGGTCTTTCAATTCTGGAATTAAAAAAGATATGTCATGCCGTGCTTGACACGGCATCTAGCCAACTTTTACTTATCGCGTATCAGCATTAATTGG
>JANQIY010000024.1 GCA_028281965.1 Candidatus Gastranaerophilales bacterium | reverse complement strand
TTTACACACGCCATTTTCCGCCACATCTGCTTTAACTGTAAAATTTCTTTCTACAGCAACTTTTCCGCAAGATGGGCACTTTGTATCTGATTTCCCGGGAATGTTTCCGGGGTATATAAAGTTAAGACCTTCTTCTTTTCCTATTTTTTCAGCTCTATAAATAGTTTCAACCGGAGTAGGAGGCAAATCCATAAGCCGAACCAACCGGCCTGGACACCAGGAGCCATAATTCAGTTGGTTTACTTGGCAGGATCTTCGCTTATACCATTAATGCAATAGAAGAATACTGCAATAACAAAAAACATGAGTAATATTGTTAATATAGTTTGAATAGGCATTTTAATCTCCAAGATTTCTTATTGTTTTATAAACCTTCTTGTGAATCAGAGTTATTATAATCGTAACAATGATAATTAAAACTAATGTAGCACTAAATTTAAGATAAGATATTTGTTCAGTCTGGTTAAATAACCATGCTGTTGAACCAACATCAATAGCTACTAAAAACGTTAACCATAATTTTAAATATGAGATTTTTTCTTTGGCTTTGTTCATAATGTTCAAATTATAACATGGTTTACAAACAAAAAGAGCCAGACTGAAAGGGCTGGCTCTTTTTTAAACTTGTACCAGGCAGCTAGCTATCTTCCCGGGAGATCTCCCTCCGAGGCGTCAGTGGACGCTTTTTACTGTCGGGCTCACAGTCTTTACGACCGTGTTCGGGATGGGAACGGGTGTTTTCCTGCCGCCTGACGGGATTTATGTCATTTACCATGGTTTATACCTTTTATTTCTTATTTTCTCCTCGAATTTTTTTATTTCTTCAAACTGCTTTCTTTCTCCCACATATATACCCAATAAAAAAATGCCGATAATCAGCATAAAATAGCTCAAAAACTGATCTTCCATTATTAAACCAACTGCTGATAGAAGAATAAATGTTAAGCCTGTCCACAATATATCTTTATGCAAATATCTCTCCTTTCACGTGTTAGGTTGATTTGGGCATTTATCTTTGTTCGTTATAGTATTCGTTTTATCCGTACCACCGATTGTCTGTGATGCCATCATAGCACATAATATGCTTCATGGATAAAGGTTTAATTGAAAAAGTTGCAAAAAATATTAAAAAATATAGAAAACTTAAAAACTACACACAGGATGATTTATCATTTGAATCAACAATACCACGCTCAACCATTGGCTCAATTGAAACAGCCAGTAATGATATTACGCTGACAAAAATTAATGCTATAGCTGAAGCACTTGATTTAGAGCTATGGCAATTGCTTAAATTTGACAATTAATTTGTAAAATAAAGATTCAATATAAAAAAGCCGAACCTTAAAAGATTCGGGCTTTTTTTAAACTTGTACCTGGCAGCTAGCTATCTTCCCGGGAAGTCTCCCTCCGAGTATTGTCGCCGCAAGCAGTCTTTACGACCGTGTTCGGGATGGGAACGGGTGTTTTCCTGCCGCTTGGCCACCAGGATTTAATCCCGTGCCTTGAGAGCTGCATAAATAAGTAAGCGGTTTGTGTCACCCCGCACTTGATGCGGGGTCTTTACAGCCTCGTTTTGGCTAATAGCCCTAAAACTTCGCTGGTTAGATGCCGTGCTTGACACGGCATGACAGTTTGTTGTAATAACACCAATTGGTTAGGAAAAGCCCTCGTCCTATTAGTACCAGTCGGCTACATATGTTGCCATACTTCTACCTCTGGCCTATCAACCGGATATTCTGTCCGGGGACTTACCTGGTTAACCCAGTGAGAGAACTCATCTTGCGGTGGGCTTCGCACTTATATGCTTTCAGCGCTTATCCACTCCGAACACGGCTACCCGGCGTTTACCCCTGGCGGGATAACCGGTACACCGGAGGTTCGTTCGTCCCGGTCCTCTCGTACTAAGGACGACTCCGCTCAATTCTCTTGCGCACATACCGGATATGGACCGAACTGTCTCACGACGTTCTGAACCCAGCTCGCGTGCCGCTTTAATGGGCGAACAGCCCAACCCTTGGAACGTACTACCGCTCCAGGATGCGACGAGCCGACATCGAGGTGCCAAACCTCCCCGTCGATGT